>CAYQAE010000036.1:0-2699 GCA_964415445.1 uncultured archaeon
TGAATTTAGCTTTGCAAGTGTTTTCATCTGATCTTCATTATCATGGTCTATATTCTATGGCTGTCTCAGATAAAATGGTACCAAAAACTATCGCAAAACAAGCAAAACTAAAAGGTCTCGATTTTGTGGCTACCGCAGATTGTTTGCATCCTAAATGGATGAAGATGCTAAAGCAAGATCTAAATATTAGTGATGAAGGTATGCTTGTTGAACCCACAACTGGTATCAAATATGTCTTATCATCAGAAGTAGAAGATAAAAGAAGAGTTCATCATCTTATTTTACTACCTCATTATGAATCAAGAGATAAATTGTATAATGAATTTGCAAAATATTCTCCAAATATTGATGAAGACGGAAGACCAAGAATTAGATTGACAGGGGATAGAATAGCAGAAAAAGTATTAGATGCAGATGGTATGATAGGTCCAGCTCATGCATTTGTTCCTTGGACTTCTATATTTAAAGAATATGATTCTTTAGGAGATTGTTATGGTGATTATTGTGATGATATCTATTTTTTAGAGTTAGGTTTAAGTGCAGATTCACAAATGGCAGATAACCTATCAGAACTTCATAGATTAACTTTTCTATCAAATAGTGATTCACACTCTCCTTGGCCACATAGATTAGGTCGTGAATTTAATAAGATCAAAATGGAAAATATTTCCTGGTCAGAATTACAAAAAGCTCTCAAGAGAGAATCAAATCGAGAAGTGGTAATGAATGCAGGCTTAAATCCCAAAGAAGGTAAATATCATCTTACCCGATGTAAAGACTGTCTCCTATATTTCTCCTTAGATGATGCCCAAAAATATTCATGGAAGTGCCCAAAATGCAAATCATCAATAAAAAAAGGTGTTAAAGATAGAATACTAGAGCTTAGGGATTGTTTTGAACCAAATGATAATAGACCTCCATATAAACATCTTATTCCACTTTCTGAAATTATAATGATGGCTATAAATATCAAAACAATTACTTCGGTTTCAGTTCAAAAAATTTGGAATCAGTTAGTTGAAAAATTTAGATCAGAAATTGAAGTTCTTCTAAATGCGCCAATTGATGAGATTAAACAGATTAATTCGAAGGTAGCAGAAGTTGTTAAATTATTTCGAGAAGAGAAGATTGATTATATGCCAGGCGGTGGCGGGATTTATGGGTATCCGGTTTTACCTCGACAAAAAGTTGAGATGCAGTTTTACAAACAAACTCAAAAGACGCTCCAAGATTATTATTAGGTTATTAGATTGAAAATAGATCAAAAAAAATGCTATTTTTGTGGAACTTGCTCAGGAATTTGTCCAAACAATGCTATTGAAGTTAATAAAGATTCTATTTTTTTAGATCCTAAATTATGCACCAATTGTAGAAAATGTATTTCTTTTTGTCCTGTGGGTGCAATTTCAGAATAAATTTTGAAAAATAGGGCATCTAGCCCAAAATAAAATTTAATCATCTGATTCTGTTTCATCTTCGACTTTATCTTCTACTTCATCTATCCCTTCTTTTGCGCCTTTTTTAAATAATTTCTTTATTTTTTTGAGAAATCCCATTTTTTTCAACTCCTAATGGTGATATAAGATGTTATATTTTTAAAGAATTACTTTATTTAGTTTGTGGAAATTTAGCTTTCAGAAAAAATAAAAAGATTAACAATATATTGATTTAAACTTAGTTCAAAAATTATCTATATTAATAGGTATTTGGTGATATTACCAATATGAGATTTTCAATCTTTAGAAAAAGAAATTATATGGTATTAATTTGTTATCTTGCTATTTTATTTTCCTTTGTAAATTCAAATCCTAATTTTACAGATAATCAGAGCGAAACGGTAGGGATATATGATCCAAATGCAGAATGTAATTTTACAGTAACTTGGACCTCAGCTGATGGAATAAGTATGGGTTTTTTAGAGAATAACTTTACTTCAGCTGGTTTGGTTAATACTACTATGAGTAATTCATCTTCATTTTATTGGTATAATTTAACTTTGGGCGCTGGAGTTTATCAATTTAGGTTTTTAGCAAATGATACAAATGATGCTTGGAATTATACTGATGTATTGACTTTTAGTATCTCGAAAGCTACTCCTTCAATTTCACTTCTTATTAATGATACAGTCGGTGATCGGACCTTACCTCATAATTCAACTGGTAATTTCACTGTTAATTTAAGTATTACAGGGATCACATCTCACGTAGATCTATATTCAAATTATTCAGGAGTTATGGCCAATTATACAGGCGGAGACGCTACTTTATATAATTTAACAGTTTTAGATGATCATGGTCATGTTGGAGTAATTCAATGGAAAGGAGTTTATTGGGGCAATGATAATTATACAGCACAAAATACTTCTGTTTATAATTTGACTTTAACAAATACGCCTTCACCTCAAGTAACTTCTCAGAATGATTTGGGTTTACATGAGATCCAAGATCCTGATAAGACATGGGCAGCTGTAACTGATGCTGAGGGTGATACTGTTACTTATGTTATTTATGTGAATGATTCTTATGATGGTAATACAACTTCTACTTCTTATACTTTAACTGGTTTGAGTGATGGTGACTCATATAGTGTTATCATAGGTGTTTGGGATGGTTATGAATATGGTACTAATAGTACAGCTGATGATTTTAGGATGAATACTCCACCTACTGATCCTTCTGGCTTACTTGACTTAAGTCTAA
>CAYQAE010000036.1:2799-4534 GCA_964415445.1 uncultured archaeon
GGTCAAATAATGTTAGTGATCCATTTAGGATGAATACTCCACCTACTGATCCTTCTGGCTTACTTGACTTAAGTCTAAATGAAATTAACCATAATCCGCAAATAAATTGGACCAGAAGTACTGATGCAGAGAGTGATTCTATTACCTATTATGTTTATGTCAATGATACCTTAGATTGGGTGTTATCTAACAATTATACTACTATTGGGGATAATATTACTCTAAATAATGGTGATAGCTATCAATATAGTGTAGCTGCTTGGGATGGATATGAATGGTCAAATAATGTTAGTGATCCATTTAGGATGAATACTCCACCTACTGATCCTTCAAATCTAACAAATTTAGATTTACATGTAGTTAATCATACTCCTTTTGTTTCTTGGATAGGAGGGGATAATGAATCTGATTCTATTACCTATTATGTTTATGTGCAATTACAATTTAATCCTTTTATATTAGAATCCATTACTTCTACTAATTCAACTTCTTTAGGATATAATCTTACACTTAATGATGGTTCTGTCTATTTATATCATGTAGCTGCATGGGATGGTTATGAATGGAGTTCAAATTCATCTGATTCTACTTTTAGAATGAATACTGAACCTTCAGGTTTTTCACAAAATACACCTATTAATTATGCAAATACAACAGATACAACACCTACTTTGGAAGCAAATGCAGCTAGTGCAGATCCTGAAGGCGATTCTTTCACATATTATTTCGGCATTAATAATTCATCTGATTATAGTGAAATTTATTCAAATTCAACAGGATTAACATTTACTATTCCTATTATTCTAGTAGATGGCTTGTATTCTTGGAATCTGACAGTGGATGATGGTTATGAAAACGGAACTTGGACAGGATATTGGACATTTAGAATAGATACAGCTAGTCCTATAATAACGGATGCAATTATTAATGATTCTTCTCCCGTTGAAAATACAAGTTATGTTAATATATCAGCAGTTGTAGATGATCCTACATTAGATCAAGCTTGGGTAAGAATAGGTGTTCCTGATGATAGTTATACAAATGTTTCTATGAGTTCTATCGGCTTAGGTAATGGTTATTATGTTGAATATAAATTAACTTCAACAGGTGAATATAATTTCACAATCTTTGCAAATGATACTCTTTCTCATGAAAATAGCTCAATCACTACTCCAAATATTCTAAATGTATTGGAAAAAGTATACCTGGGCCAATACAATACAAGTGTTCCCTATAATGATCCAATTTATGTATTTGTTAATGATACTTCAGGTACAGTTATTTCTGATGCGACTGTTCATTTTTATGATCCTAATGGAATTCATTATACAAATTCAACAAGTAATGATGGTTGGTATACATTTGTTGCAAATGAATCAGGTAATTGGCAAATTAATGTCACACGTAGTGGATATATCAATTCAAGCACTGAAACTATAAGTGTTGGTGATAATGCTCCACCTAATTTTGCCAATAACCAAAGTGAGACTGTTACAATTTATGATCCTCTAATAACTTCTAATTTTACAATTAAATGGACAGATTCAACTGGAGTTATAGATATGGCAATTATTGAAAATAATTTTACAGGAATCCTTCAAAATTCTACAATGGATGGAAGTGCACCAGATTATTATTATAACATTACATTAGGTGTAGGAACATATCAGTTTAGATTTTTAGCAAATGATTCATTTGGTGCATGGAATTGGACAGATATCCAAACATTTTCAAT
>CAYQAE010000036.1:4634-18729 GCA_964415445.1 uncultured archaeon
TACTCAAGCCACCCCAACTTTATCTTTATATCTAAATGAAACAGAAGGTGATATTAGTTTCACTTATGGTGGTTTAGTTAATGCATCAATAAATGCTTCAACTGATGAAATTACTCTAAAACTATATAGAAATGCTTCTGATGTTACATTAGAAAATAATTCATATGTGAAATTGGGTGTAGGTGTATATGAATATATCTTAAATTGCACATCTACTCAAAATTATACTACCCAGAGTCTTACTCGCTACCTTACAATTACTCAAGCCACCCCAACTTTATCTTTATATCTAAATGAAACAGAAGGTGATATTTCACTGCCTCATAATTCAACAGGAAATATTACAGTTAGTATTGATATCTTTGATTCAATAGTTGAAGTTGAATTATATTCGAATTATTCTGGAGCGATGGAATTATTCGAAAATGGTACTGCTCCACTCTATAATTTAACTATTTTTGATGATCATGGATACAATGGAGTTATTAGTTTTAAAGGTATCTTTTGGGGCAATGAAAATTACACTGCCCAAAACACATCCATCTATAGTACCTCATTGACAAATACACAACCATCTACACCTTCTGGTTTAACAAATTTGGGAAATCGTGAAGTAGGGCACCCTTCAGTAAGTTGGGATCCAAGTACAGATTCAGAATCGGATCCTATAACATATTATGTCTATATTGAAGATGTAGTTGCAGGTACAACAGATATAGATGTAATTACTTCATCTACTAGTTGTGAATTAGGTTATAATGTTTCTTTACAATCAGGAAGAACTTATAATTACATTGTTGCAGCATGGGATGGATATCAATGGTCATCTGGAAATGGAACAGATTTATTTGTAATGAATTCACCTCCAACAGATCCTTCTAATTTACTTGACTTAGGATTACATGAAATCAACCATAATCCACAAATAAATTGGACACGAAGTACTGATCCAGAAAGTGATTCTATCACATACTATGTATATGTAAATGATACACTTGATTGGATTACTTCAAACAATTATACAACAATTGGAGATAATATTTCACTTGAAGATGGATATACTTATGAGTATAAAGTAGCAGCTTGGGATGGTTATGAATTTTCAAATAATGTTACTGATATCTTTAGACTGAATACACCTCCACCAAATGTAAGTACACAAAATGATTTAAGTTTACATGAGATCCAGGATCCTGATAAAATATGGACAGGTGTAACTGATGCCGAGGTAGATACTGTTACATATATAATTTATGTGAATGATTCTTATGATGGTAATACTACTTCTACTTCTTATACTTTAACTGGCTTGAATGATGGTGAATCTTATAATGTTCTCATAGGTGTTTGGGATGGATTTGAATTTGGAAATAATAGTTCCTCTGATATTTTTAGGATGAATACCGAACCTTCTGGTTTTTCACAAAATACACCTATTAATTATGCAAATATTTCAGATAATACACCTACTTTGGTAGCAAATGCAGCTAGCGCAGATCCAGAGGGAGATTCTTTTACATATTATTTTGGTATTAATAATTCATCTGGTTATAGTCAAATATATGCGAATTCAACAGGTTTAACACTAACTATTCCATCTAATTTAGCTGATGGAATTTATTCATGGAATTTAACAGCAGGTGATGGCTATGAAAATGGAACTTGGACCCTATTTAGAACGTTTAGAATTGATACAACTGTTCCTTCAATAAGCTCTGCACAATTGAACCTTACTTCACCTGTAGAACTTAATAGTTATGTTGATATCTCTGCAGTAATTTCAGATCCAACATTAGATCAAGCTTGGGTAAGAATAGGGGAACCTTCAGGAGATTATAATAATTTATCAATGCTCTCAACAGCTTCAGAAAATGGTTATTATCAAGAATATCAATTATCATCATTGGGTACTTACAATTTCACTGTTTTTGCAAATGATAGTTTGACACATATAAATAATTTAGATACAACCCCAAATAATTTAGATATATTGCAAAAATTACATATAGATGAATATAATTCTTCAGTACCTTATAATGAAAAAATTCATATTCATATTATCAATACTTTAGGTAGTCCAATTTCAGATGCAGATGTTCATTTTTATGATTTAAATAATAGTAAACATTATGTCAATTCTACGGGATCAAATGGATGGTATACATTTGTAGGTAATGAAACTGGAAATTGGGAAATAAATGTTACACGCTCAGGATATATTAATTCATCTACGGTAATTGTAAATGTAGGTGATAATGAACCGCCAATCTTTTTCAATAACCAAAGTAGTATTGTATCAGAATATACTCCTGATGCTCTTTCCAATTTCACAGTTGTTTGGAATGATTCAACAGGAGATTTATCTTATTACTATATTGAAAATAATTTTACAGGAACCCTTCAAAATTCTACAATGGATGTTTCTATCTCAGATGATACATATTATTGTTCATATAATTTAACTTTGGGTGCAGGGAATTATCAATTTAAGTTTTTAGCAGGAGATTCTGTGGATGCTTGGAATTTTACAGATGTTGTTACATTTTATATTGGAAAAGCTGATCCATCAATTTCTTTATTAATTAATAGTTCTATTGGAAATAAAAATTTACCACACAATTCAACTGCGAATTTAACTGTAAATACTAGTATAGATGATGCAGTAGTTGAAGTTGAATTATATTCAAATTATTCAATAGATCCGATGCAGAAGTATGCAAATGACACCGCTCCATTATATAACTTAACTGTTTTAGATGATCATGGATATATTGGCGTTGTAAGTTGGATGGGTGTATTTTGGGGAAATCAAAATTATACAGCTCAAAATACATCAATTTATTATTTTACTTTAACAAATACACCACCTAATGATGCAACAGGACTAACTGATTTAACTTTAAATGAAATTGATCACAATCCTACAGTTAGTTGGACTAATAATGGTGATAATGAATCAGATCCTATTACATTTTACATTTATGTAAATGATACACTTGAGTGGGTCCAAACTGGAAATTCATGTGATTTAGGTTATAATTTGTCTTTAATCAATGGTAGTATTTATGAATATAAAATAGCTGCATATGATGGATATGAGTGGTCAAATAATGTTTCTGACATATTTAGAATGAATACTCCACCATCTGGAATTTCACAAAATAATCCTGTTGATAATTACAATACTACAGATACTACACCTGATTTAGTGGCAGCAGTTGCGACAGATGATGAAAATGATTTATTGAGATATTATTTTGGTTTTAATAATTCAACTGATAGTTGGATATCTGCAAATACTTCTGCACTTACATTAACAGTTCCAATAACATTATCTGATGGTATATACTCATGGAATTTAACAGTTGGAGACGGATATGAAAATGGAACTTGGACCCAATTTAGAACGTTTAGAATTGATACAACTGAACCTTCAATAAGCTCTGCACAATTGAATCTCACTTCACCCGCAGAACGAACTAATTATGTTAATATTTCTGCAAAAGTCACAGATCCTCTATTGGACCAAGTTTGGGTAAGAGTAGGAAGCCCAAGTGAATATACTAATCTTTCTATGTCTTTAATTGGTATAAGTGATAGTTACTCTATAGAATATCAATTGAATCAAAATGGAACATATAATTTCACAATCTTTGCAAATGATAGTCTAGGAAATTTGAATCTTTCTGTAGTCTCTGACGCTTTTTCTGTACAAAGAAAACTTTATATTGGTCAATATAACTCATCCCTAGATTATAATGATATAATTTATGTTAATATCAATGATACTTTAAACAATCTAGTAGAAAATGCACAAGTCCATTTTTATGACAATAGTAGTAACCATTACATAAATACAACTACATCAACTGGTTGGTGTACATTTAAGGGTAACTTATCTGGTGAATGGACAATAAATGTAACTAAATCTGGATATATCTCTTCAGATTCAAAAAAAGTTTCTGTAGGGGTAAACGTAAATCCTGCTTTTAGTAATAATGATAGTAATATTGTATCAATATATGATCCAAATACATTATCTAACTTTACAGTTACTTGGACAGATGGTAATGATATAATAGATACAGTTTTTATTGAAAATAACTTTACAGGAACGTTAATAAATTCAACAATGAACGGTGGACCTCTTAATTATTATTATAATTTAATTTTGGGGGCAGGAGCCTATCAATTTAGATTTTTGGCAAATGATACAAATGATGCTTGGAATTCTACTTCGATTGTATTATTTAATATATCAAAAGCAACTCCCACAATAAATGTGTATATTGATGGGTCTTCAGACAACAAAACAATTGGTTTAAATGTCCCTGTTAATATAACAGCAACTCTATCCATTTCAGAGACATTTTATTTATATGATAATAATACTCTGATAAATTCAGGTGTAAATCCATTAGTGAATATTACTCAATATCCATTTGAATCGACTCATAATATAACTGCATATTATGGAGGAAATTCAAATTATACTAATGCTAATTTGACTTTCTGGATTGTAGTAAACGATACTTTAAGTCCTCAATTTTCAAATATTGTTAATTCTTCATCTATATATGGTCCAAATAAATCATATCAGTTTAATATTACTTGGTTAGATGATAGTCTAATTGATACCGTCTTATTTGAATGGAATAATACTAATATTACAGCAAAAAAAGATGGAAATATGTATTCTGTAGATATCATTGATTTAGGTGTAGCTTCTTATAATTACACATGGTATGCAAATGATACAGCAGGTAAGCGAAATTCTACATCTGAATTAACATTTACAGTATATAAAGCTTCACCAATAATTAATTTGTATCTAAATGGAAATGATAGTAATTTATCAATTGAACAATATAGTTTAGTAAATATAACTGCAACCCTTTCTATTTCGGAGACAATTAATTTATTGAAAAATTCAACTGTTATAGATAGTGGTGTGCAAGTTGTTATAAATTCATCTCAATGGAACCTCCCTGGTGTATTCAATATTACAGCTTATTATATTGGAAATGAAAATTATACTTCTGTGGATATTACTTATTACTTGACGATCACAGAATTTATTGGCAAAAGAATTGAAGCCGGTAGTAATACTATTGAGTTTGATGCTGAAAATATTGTCATATCCCTAGATTCTACCTCCATTGGAAGAATTGAACTTTCTTTAGTTACTTCTTCGCCTCTCTCAGGTGATGCACCTGGTGGTATAATTTATCTAAATATTACCACAGATATAGCTGAACCTGATCTTTCAAATATCCAAATTACTTGGACTTATCTCAGTACTCAAGTTGCAGATGTAAATGTAGAAAATATAGTATTTTATGTATGGAATGATGCATTGCAAGCTTGGGAAGAAATTGATACTCAAGTAGATTCTGAAAATAGGGAAGTTACAGCAACTTTACTTCATCTATCAATATTTTCTGTAGGCACAAAAGAAGATGAGGAAGAAGAGACAATAGTTGATCAAATAATGAATTTATTAACTGATCCATTTATTTTAATTATATTAGTAATTTTAATTGCATCTATTTTTGGAGTAGTTAAAGCTCGTGGCGGAAAAAAAGAAGAACCAGGAGTTTTTGAAGAAGAGAGACCATCAAGAGAAGAGGAAAGATTGGCAAAAGAGAAAGCTGCAGAAGGCGCTGTTGGATTAGTAGATATGTACAGAGAAAGACCAAAGAGACCTAAAAGAAAACCAAAGAAAGAAAAGAGAGAAGTAGTAATAAAAACTACAGATGAACTTCCATCTGTTATAGACAAACATGGTAGAATTGCATCCTTAGTCCATCGTATTTGGGATGATATTGATGGTAGAAAAACAATTCATGAAATAGCCGAAGATCTAAATCTAGATGATACAACAATTGCTAAAGTTGAAGCTTTTATGGAAAAAGAAGGTCTAACAGAGAAGCAAATGAAAGGGGTTGAACATAAAGAATTTGGAAAATCATTTGAAGCTTCAAAAGAAGTTTTAATTAAGACTAAAGATAAATTACCTCCAATTATTGATCAGAAAGGAAAAATTGCAGCTACAATTCATAAAATTTGGGATGATATCGATGGAACAAAAAGCATTAGAGATATCGCAGATGATCTAGATTTAGAAGAAGAGACTGTAGCAAAAATAGAGACATTTTTAGAAAAAAATGAATTGATTGAAAAATCTAAAATTGGCAAAATCAAAAAAAGAAAGAGACCTAAAAGAACAAAAAAGATAATAAAAAAATCTGCATTAAGACTTCCACAATCAATATATAAAAAACCTGGGATTGCAAAACTTCTTGAAGAGGTCTGGAGAACTATTAATGGCAGAAGATCAAAGAAAGAAATTATAGATTCTCTTCCCTACAAAGAACAGACAGTTTTAAAAGGCATCGATTTCTTATTTAAGAATTCTTTAATTGAAGAAGACGAAATAGAACTCTAAGATGGTTCTATTAACTTAGATAAATTTTTGTAAAATGTTTCATGATCAAAATGAATAAATTTGGCAATATTTGGTGATTTTTCTACTTTTAATATCTCATTAGGTTTTAGAATAGATAATTTTCTACCATCAGAGGCAATTATGGCTTCTTTGTCTTCAATTTTTAGAGAAACTTTGGATTTTTTAGAAATAACTAGAGGCCTTGCACTTAATTTAAAAGGAGCAAGTGGAGTAATTTCAAAAACATGAGCTTTAGGGTCAATTATTGGCCCACCACAAGACAGAGCATATGAAGTAGAACCTACTGATGTTGCTACAATCATCCCATCTGCCCATACTTTCATTGCAAATCTATCATCTACAAATACTTCAAAATTTAGAAGCTTACTTGGTTTTGCAGTAACAATTGCAGTTTCATTTACTGCTTCACCTATCAATTTATTATTATGTCGAATTGAAAGCATAGATCTTTCTGTTATAAAAAATTGTTTTTTTCTAAATGCCTCAAGTTTTTCTTCTAAATTATCTTGAGTTACTTCAAATAAAAAACCGACTCGTCCATATAAAATACCCAAAATAGGACATCTATATTTTTTTAATGCCCTAATTAATGTTCCATCCCCTCCTACAGCAATAAGTGAATCTAAATTAATTTTTTCTGTTAATTCTTTGCTCTTTATTGTTTTTTTCAAATTAGAATCTATATATATTTCAAAATCATCTTTTAAAAATTCATAAACTCTTTTTGCTATATCAATTGCTTTATCTTTATCTTTCCTTGAAATTATTCCTATCTTCAAAATATCTACCTAAATTCTTGGGGCTTTAATATATCCTTTCTCCGCTTCTGGGGCATTTTTTGTGGCTGTTTTTTGGTCAAGAGATTTACTTTTTTTGTCCTCTCGCAAGACATTTCTCTGGCCTATTGGGTTCCAAGTTGGTTTTACATCTTTTGTATCTACTTCATCTATTTTTTTAAAATAGTCAAGTATCTTATTCAACTCTTTTTGAAATGATTCAATTTCATCTTTTGAAATTTTTATTTTAGCTAAATTTGCAATATGCGATACAACATCTTGAGATATTATTTCTTTCATCTAAATCATACCTTATAATAATTCAAATTTTTGTAGAAGTACCATATCATCGTATTCAATTTTAGAGCCTGATCTAAATCGATTTAGAACTTCATCTGCTTTTTTCTTAAGTTCTTTATTTTTTTCTTGAGATTTTTTAGCTATATTTTTTGCTTTTTCTTCATCTAAAGCTCTTTTTATTTCATTTTTTTGTTTCTTAATTTGGATAAATTTATCTTTAACTTCTAAATATTTATTTTTTATCTTTTCTTTCTTTTTTATTAAGTTTTTTACATCATAATCTATGTCTGATACTTCTTGCGACTTTTTTAATATCTGTTCATGAATAGGTTTGGATTTAGTTGCATTGGATATAACATAAAGATGAGCTTCATCAATTTTTTCTTTTGTAAATCTCTTTTCTTGTTTTAATTTATTAATTTCAGCTATTATATCATCTATTTTTTTATGTACTTCTAGATCACGAGTTAATTTCTCTATCCTTTTTACCATATCTCCTTCTTTTTTTAGAGGCATAACTGAAGTTTGAATTTTCCAATCAAGATCTGAAATTTTATTAAGTGCAGCTTTTGTATTTCCTTCAACACTACCTTTTAATTTATTGAACATATTAAAATATTCATCTAATTTAGATTTAATTTCTTTTAGTCTATCTTTTAATTGTTCACGTTCATTTTTAAATTTAGAGGCAAGTTTGTTGAAATCATCTCTTTTTAGTTTTAGTTCTTTGATTTCTGAGATTTTTGATTTTATTAAGTTGTTTTTTTGGGATATTAATTCATTCATTTCTCTTAGATCTGATTTTTTATTTTTTAATTGTGATCTTTGATTATTTAATTCCTTTTTAATTATTTTTAATTCTTTATATGATTTTTTCACTTGTTTTGACACCTATAAGATCTATACAATATTTATACAAAAAGCATTATAGCCAAATCATTTATATTATTTATAAATTTAACACATTCTAAAGATATTTTTGTGGTGTAAAATAAATTATGTCAGTGGAGTCAGAAGCTGTAGTTGCAGCTGCAAAGCAAATAATGATTGCAATAAGAACAGCTCCAAAATCAAAAGGTAAAGATACACTAAATTCAAAACTTATACATACAAAAAATGATATTTCAACGTTTGCCTCAACTATGGAAGGAGTAGGTAAAAAATTAAAAAATCCGACTATACTTAGAGATTCAAAAAATGTCAAAGACAGTTCTGCAGTAATTCTTTTGGGTATTTCAAATAAACCGGTTGGCCTAAATTGTTATGGTTGTGGCAGAAGTTGCAAAGAGATGGAAAATATTCAAAAGAAAGATGGAGATTATAGTGGACCTATTTGTATCTTTAAAATTTTGGATTTAGGTATAGCTTTAGGGTCTGCAGCAAAAGTAGCATCTAATCACTGCGTAGATAATAGAATTATGTATTCAATAGGCGTTGCAGCTAAAAATGCAAAAATAATGAATGAAGATATCGTAGTAGGCATACCTCTATCTTGTAGTGGTAAAAATATCTTTTTTGATAGGAAATAAGTGGTTTTTATGATAATTATATTAGGATGTGGATTAACTGGAACTGCACTTGCTCAAGCTCTAAAGAAGAAAAACGTTGATTTAACCATTGTAGATAAGGATCCAGATCGAGTTGAGGAATTAAAAGAACAAGATTTTAATGCTATTGTGGGTGATATGGCCTTAACTACTACTTTGGTGAAGGCAGGAATAAATAAAGCTATTGCATGTATTATTACGATTTCAGACATAACAAAAACTAAAAAAACAGTTGAAGCTATAAAAGAAAATTATCCAGAAGTTTTTGTGATGGCCAAAGCGACTGGCCCAAGTGAGAAGGATGTTTTGAAAAAATCTAAAGCTGATGTGGTACTCACCCCTACTATAACATTTTGTAATGTAGTCCTTTATGATATTGAAAGATTAGAGCCTGAAGTTAATTTTAAAAAGCTTAGAAAGATCTTAAAATCTACTAAAGGCAAAATTGCAATAGTCTGTCATGATAACCCTGATCCAGATTGTCTAGCTAGTGCTTTGGCTCTTAAAATACTTTGTGAATATCACGAAATTGAATGTGATGTTCTATATGGGGGCAGAATTGATCATCAGCAAAACAGAGCTTTTGTTAATTTATTAGGTTTAACTCTAACTAATGTTTCTGATAAAATGAATACTTCAGAATATGAAAAAATTGCCTTTGTAGATCATTCAGGTGATAATTGTACGATTGTCCCTGAAAATAGTAGAGTTCATATTATAATAGACCATCATGAGACAAATAATATTCCTGAAAATGTAGATTTTGTTGATATAAAATTAATTGGAGCGACATCTACAATTATGACTGAATATTTAGTCCTAACAGGAATTGAATTAAATAGCTTACTTGCCACTGCTCTAATGTATGGTATTGTGGTAGATACTGCCAATTTTAGAAGAGGAGTAACTCATGATGATATTGATGTTCTAAAGACATTATTGGAATATGTTGATTTTGACGTCTTAGATAAAATTGAAACTTCTACTATGTCTTTGGAGACTATGGATGTTTTATCTCGTGCTATAAAAAATAGAAGAGTTGAAGGCAGTTATTTGATATCTAATGTTGGGTATGTCAATGCTAGAGATTCTCTTCCTCAAGCTGCAGATTATCTTCTAAAGTTAGAAGGTCTCTCTACTATAGTTATTTTTGGAGTATATGAAAACAGTGTAGAAATAAGTGCTCGAAGCAATGATGTGCGAGTAAATATTGGAGAGATTATGAAATCATCCTATTCTGATATTGGAAAAGCAGGAGGTCATTCTTCTTCTGCAGGGGCTAGAATTTCTTTAGGGCTATTTGGTATGGCTGAGAATAAATCAGCAGTTTTGAAAGTTATAGAAGAAGTAGTTCAGAAAAAATTCTTTATGGCTATTGGTAAAGGAGAGGCTGAAGAGGTAGAGACAAAGGAAGAAAAATAGGGTAATTATATGGAATTTAAATTATTAAAAGAAAGATATACACAAATAAAAGAAGGAAAATCTCCTAAAGATACTTTTGCAATGGATCTGTCTGTCAGAGATAGAAAAGGGATATTGAAGGAATTATCTTCTTTAATTTATACCTATAATGGTAATATTATTTATCTTCAAGCCTATCGAGAATTTGAGAATCTTTCACATATAGAAGTAGAAATTGAAGGTCTGGACAATCCTAAAAAACTTAAAAATGATGTATCTAATTTAGAAGATGTTTTAGAATTAAAAATAGTGCCTACTTTTCAAAATGTTTATGGAAAAAGAGTTATTGTAATTGGAGGGGGCGCACAAGTATCTCAAGTTGTATTAGGTGCAGTCTCAGAAAGTGATAGACATAATATCCGAGGTGAGAGAATCTCAGTTGATACTATTCCCTTAGTTGGAGAAGAGAACTTAGCTGATGCGATAGGTGCTGTAAGTCGCCTACCCCGAGCTTCAATTTTGGTCTTAGCCGGTTCAATTATGGGTGGGGCAGTTTGTGATGCTATCTTGGATGTTAGGAAAAACCATGGTATACCTATTATTGCTTTAAATATGGCTGGAAATGCAAAAAAACATGCTGACATTATTGTTACTGATCCAGTTCAAGCGGGTGTAATGTCTGTTATGGCAATTTCTTCAAAAGCTAAATTTAATTTGCTTAAATTGAAGGATAAAGAGTTCTAAATTTATTCTGAGATTTTAATATTTTTTTCTTTTGCAAAAATTAGATTATATAATTTTGATTGAAATTTTTTAAGGTCTTCATTATCTATAGTATCAATAAGCTTTTTCCAGTCATTTTTTAGATCTATTTTTTTCTTCATTATCTATCATATTTTCTTTTGCTTCCATGATATATAAATATTTTTGAACAATTTAATACATTTATTGATACAAAGAAAATGTACAATTATAAAAAGAGAAAAAAAGAATTATTTTTTATCTCGCATCCGCTTAGCTGCTCGATTTATTCCTTCAATCATCGCATTTACTGATGACATTACTATATCTGGTTCTACTCCTCGACCCGAATGTATTACATTATCTTCGTCTTTTAATTTTATTGTAACTTCTGCTAGTGCATTACTTCCGCCTGTTATAGCTTCGAGATTATATTCATATAACTCTAATTTTCCATAATCATCTAATACATTCTGAAGTGCAGATAGGGCTGCATCAACTGGTCCTACTCCTACTTTTGAACCTACTTTTGTTTTGTCATCCATCTTTAGCTTAACTGATGCAAAAGGTGTTATTTTATTTCCTGTAACTACCGTAAGTTCATCTAATTCTACTGATCTTTCATGTTTTGATACTCTACCCATTACTTCTTCTGATATCGCTTGTAGGTCTTCATTTGTAACAGCTTTACCCCAATCACCGAGCTTTTTAATACGCTGAGTTATCTCTGAGATTTGGTTTTTAGTTGCTTTTATTTTCATATCTTCTAACTTCGATTTTATAGCATGGAGTCCTGTATGTTTTCCCAAAACTATGGATCTTTTGCATCCAACTAACTCAGGAGTCATTGCTTCATATGTCTGTGCATCACCCAATACACCATGTACATGAATTCCTGATTCATGTGAAAATGCATTTTGTCCGACTATTGCTTTATTTGGTTGTACTGCTATTCCCATAAGCCTAGAAGTTAATTGAGATACTTCCCATATTTTTTTAGTATTTATATCTAAATTAGCTTTATATAGGGCGATTAAACTCATTATAGTCTCTTCTAGTGAAGCATTCCCTGCACGTTCTCCTAATCCATTAACTGTGGCATGAAATTGTTCACATCCTGCTTCAATTGCTGCCAATGTATTTGGAACAGCTAGACCAAAATCATTATGACAATGTATACTCATCGGTACTTTTGTTACCTCTTTGAGTTGTTTTGTCAACCAAAATACAGCTCGGGGTATCATAACTCCTACTGTATCTGGTACATTTATTCTGTCTACTTTTGCCTCTTGCACTTTTTTGTGAACTTTTTTCAAGAAATTTAATTTGCTTCTTGTTGCATCTTCTGCTGAAAACTCAACTGTCAATCCATGATCTTTACAATATTGTATAGCATCTATTGCATGAGAAATAACTTCATCTTCGGTCATCTTTAGCTTATTTTTCATATGAATTTCTGATGTAGCAATAAAAGTATGCACACTATCTACATCGCAACTTATTGCAGCATTTATGTCTTTTTTGTTTGCTCTTGCAAGTCCACAAATTTCTGCATTTAATCCTTCTTTAGTTATTAATTTTATTCCTTCTTTCTCCCCTTCTGATGTAATAGGGAAGCCTGCCTCTATACTATCCACGCCTAATTCATCTAGTGCAATGGCAATCCTTACTTTGTCTTTAGGTAGCAGAGCTACACCTGGAGTTTGTTCTCCATCTCTTAGTGTTGTATCAAAAACTCTTATTTTTTGAGGTAGATCTACCTCTTTTTGCACTTTCTCGATGAAATGACTTACGGATATATCATTTTCACCGTAAAAAATAGTCACCTTTCATTTTTTTTACCTCAAAATAGCTTTTATTAGTGAAGTTTTAAATTTTGTGGTCGGTTGCATATAATTTGTTTTGTTATTGTCCTAAAATTGATCTAAAATAGCGTCTTCATCGACATCTCTTTTGCAATAATTACATTTTAATTTAACTGGTTCTTTTGAGATTATTTTGAATGTTGGGTGGGTTGGTTCATCTGTATTTGTAATACATGCAGGATTAATACAATGTACTACATCTGATATAGTATCAGGAAGATGAACTTTCATTTTCTCAGCCACTTTATAATCTCTTATAATGTTAATAGTTGCATTTGGTGCAATTAATGCCAATTTATTGACTTCATGTTCTTTTAATTCTCTATTTTCAACTTTTACGATATCTTTTTTTTGATCTATTTTTGATGATTTCATATTCATAGCAATAGATACAGGTTCAATATTATCTTTGTTTATTCCTAAAATTTTCAAAACACTTAAACCATAACCCGCACTAATGTGATCTATAACTGATCCATTTTTAATTTTCCTTACTTTTAATTCAAATTCACTCATTTTATGGCACCTAAAAGCAGAGAAAGTAAGGCCATCCTTACAATTAATCCATTATAAGCTTGGTCAAAATATTTTGCATGTTTTGTATTATCAACTTCTTGAGAAATTTCATCGATTCTAGGCAGTGGATGTAGAATAACCATATTTTCTTTTACGTCTTTGAGAAGTTTTTTGGTAATAATATATGATCCCTTTATTTTTTCATATTCTAAATCAGTACTAAATCTTTCTTTTTGTATTCTTGTTACATATAATACATCTGTTTCAGATAGACACTCTTTAATATCTTGGTATTCATAAATTTGATCATTTGTGACTCTTATCTCATCTAAGACTTCATGTGGTAATTTTAAGCTTTTTGGAGATACTAAGTTAATTTTTGTCCTATATTTTGAGAGAGCATGAGTTAGAGAATGAACAGTTCTTCCATATCTGAGATCTCCAACAATAGTTATAGTCAAATTATCAATTCCACCTTTT
>CAYQAE010000037.1:0-18613 GCA_964415445.1 uncultured archaeon
ATTAAAAAAAGCGACTAATAACTAATTTTTACAACCTATAATTTCGGGGGCTATAGAATAACTATCATCAGAATCACTCCATGTTAAAGTTACTGAAGCACTTTCCACACCAACAAGTTCAGCCCCTGAAACTAAAGTAGCTGCAAAACTTAAAATAGCTAAAACAATACATAGCTTTATAATATTAATATTTATAAACGATTTATGACTTTCCTCAGATGCATAGTAATAATTATTGTTCATTTTAATTTCACCTATATATTCGCTTTTTTTCCGCCTTTATAATAATTTTGGATCGAAAATTTATCTAAAGAAAAATTCACATCAATCTAAGATCAATAGTTCTGGTAATTCTAATTTTGTAATAATACCATCTGATAATCTATAACTTGGAAAAAATAATAATCTAAAATTAAAAGAAATACATTATGAAAGAGTACACGAAAGCTTAACTAGAAAAATATGTGTATTTCAAAAATAGAAAATTAGGAAACTTTTATTTAACATATAGAAAATAATAACTATCCCGAATAAAAATATCTTGTTATATGTATATTTATAATTAAATATTAAAGAACAACTACTTGCAAAGCTTATTTTTTAATGCATTAAAAGAAAGAAAGTTATAACAAATTAAATCTTAAATAATATATCTCAATATTGCAGCCACCCCGCCTAAAGTCTCGAGCTTATCTCCGCCTTCATGTGAGCTACTTACAATAATAATTTTTGAATTTGTCTGTCTACATGCTTCCATAATATCTTCAGAAGAATTCTCTCTAACTTTTTTATCTAATACTAATAATTTATTTACTGCACCCATATTTGCAGCGTTCTTAACTTGTTCAATACCATATGTACCTTTTTTGGATTTTGCAATTTCATATAAAAGCTCTTCTACTGCCTCAATCTCTTTTGCAGATTTCATATCTGCTAAAATTTTATCTACTTTTTTACTCTTGATTAATTCATAAATTCCAGTCTTCCCTACAACACTAGTATTTGTAACTACTATCTTTTTTGAAAGCTCTATATCCTTATTTTTAATATAATCGTACAATTCATCTTTTATAAATCCAGGTCCACCTAAAATAATCTTATTTATATTTTTACCTTCTAATGAATATTTCAATGCGTTTAAAACTTCAGAAAAATATTTCATCTTAACATTTTTTGATTCAAATTGCTTACCTTGTCGTCTTCCTTCTAAATCTAGAATAAAATCAACAGAAGTTTGGCGCAATATTGCAAACGTAGCCATCTCATCATCTAAAACTATAAGAAAAATGCGAGGTTTGTGGGTTGTCTTTTGTGCTTCATCAAGCCTCTCTAGATCTGCTTTTTTCCATTTTTCTTTGATAATAGTGATTTTGTCATTTTCTGATATATTAAAAGTATGATAATTACCTAAAGTTTCTGCTCCTTCTAAAATTTTGCCACCGACTCTAAGTTGATCTTTTAGCTCAACTTTTTCAACTTCTAAAGTTAATTTTACTTTTTTTCGAGCTCTTGACTTTGATCGTGAGATATCTTCTTGTTTGTCTTCCTTTCGGTAAGTTATGGCCTCAACTATATCACCCTTATCTAAAATATGAGTTAGATGCCACATATCATCAAGATTATCTACCTTTAGTTTAATTATTCCCTTTTTGAGATCTTTGAAAATTATTTTCATACAATTATGCATGTATAGTTATTTCATAAATTTTTTTAAAAAACAAAAATATAAACATCACATGTTCAAAACATGTCATGTATAAATTATGCTAACTTATCAGAATCGATAAATTTAAATCCATCTTTGTCAATTTTTGCAACATCAATTTTTCCGCCTGATGTTACATCTCTCCTAATTGCTGCTTTTACTGATCTATAAGCTAATTTTTTTGCATCTTCTTCAGAAATATCTTTTTTATAATTTGACTCCAATACTCCATATGCAAAAGTAAGACCAGTTCCTGTTGCTGCAAAACTATCTTCAGCAGATCTACCCCCTACAATATCTAGGGTATAAAGCTCGGGTTTACTGTCATATCCGCCTATCATAAGTTGAGTAAGATATGGAAACATTCTTCTTTGGTGCAACATGTTTGCTGTGAATTTTGACATAGATTTTACTGTAATTTCTCCTCTCTCTAATTTTAAAATATTAAGATTAGCTTTCAATATCCGAATTACAGATTGCAAATCAGCTAACATCCCAGAAGTAGTTATAGCAATATGATTGTCTAATTTAAAAATTCTTGGAGTCTCACCCATATCCAAATAACCATAAGTAATCTTTCTCTCAGCAGCTAAAATTAATGAATCTTTTGTTAATAATGCCACAGTCGTGGTGCCTCTAAATCCATCCGTCTCCATCACATACACACCTTATTATACTCCAAATAGTTACACTAATAATGACTATGATTATTTTTAAATTCTCACTTTTATATAATCTGGGCTACAACTGACAAAATCATCATAATTAAAACTAACAAAGCGACAATCATATAAAATAATTTACGCCTCTCCATCCCTTTTTGATATCCCCTAACTCCTAAAATTGCAAAACACCCTACAACTGACCCAATTATTGCAACTAAAATATAAGGTGAAATTGCTGAATCTTCTTTCACTTCAGGCGCCCCAGTCCATTTTGCAGTAACATTATATGTAAAAGTTGAATTTTCAGGATCATTGCATCTAAACTCAATTATATCTGAATATACATCATTAGGATCAATTGATTTAAAGCTAGACCAGAGCATTATGCCCACAGATGAATTTTTAGGAATAATTAGAGGTTCACTTCTGACAGATACATTAAGATCAATCCAAAAAGGAAGATCAATTTTATCTATCTTTAGATCACCATCTCCATTATTTCTAATTACAAAAGTATATTCATAGGTTGAATCTGTCTCAAAATAAGTTAGAGAAAACGTAGAATTAAATTGAGGAGCCGTAGCATAACCATTTAAAGTTATATTTATCTCTTGATTTTCCATATCATTTGTATAAATTGTCAAAATGGAAGTATAATTTCCAGCAAGATTTGGAGTAAACCTAACATGAATATACTCATGACTATCTCCTTCTATCTCTAAATAATCATAATCAAGTGAAAAATTATTATCTGAGATACTAAAATTTAGCTTAAGTATTGCATTTCCAATACTTTGAATTTTAAAAGATTCAGATACATTCTCGCCCCAATTTTTTGAGATATTTAGAGTATCAATTGATAAATTAATTTTTGGAAAACTAAACCATTCAATTTCCCCGGATAGATTAATTGAATAATTTATAAAATCCAAAAGCTTAGGATTTCCACTATTATCTAGATCAGATGGAAATTCTGCATAAATTGTAACTTTGGCTGATTCATCTTCTTCTCTGATATATGCTAGCTTAGATTGAAGTTGTTTTTGTGTCTCATATTCAAAAGAGCTAAATTGTTCAGAGATAACCAAACTAAGCTCAGGTTGGCCTGTGGCTTGCTCATATAAAGTCATATTGGTAGTAAAATTATATAATTTAGAATCATTTAATTTATAGTAAACTACTAACATCACCTCTGATCCATTGTTGCTTATATTTGTATCAAAGGTCAAATCCACATTATCATAGATCTTAGGATCAACTTTTGATATACTAGTTTGTGACCAATTAGTATAATTTTTTCCCTCAAAATATAATACTGAATGATTTATAGTAATTTCAGATGATCTATTATTTTTAATATTTAAAAAAACAGTCTCATTTGCATATTCTACTCTTTTTTTGATATATACATATCCCAAAGAAGAAAGATTTGATATATTAAATTCATGAATATCACCTGAAGGTGACCAGCTTTGCATTGATTCAAACTCTTTGGAATCTACATCTGACGCAATAAAAGTATAATTAGTAAATTGTGAATCTAGATCATTAGAATCTATTATTAAACTAACATTTAGCCCACTACAGTTAATTAATGATAAAATAAAAACCATACATATTACTAATCTCTTCATAAGACTCGCCACATAATATGAATAAGATACTTCTGCGAACTTTTTAAAACACTAAAGGTTTGCATAAATTGATGTGATACATATGGGAAAAAAATTAGCATCCGATATCATAAACTCCTCTAAATTAAAAGAAGCAGGAATTGAAATTGATGATTTAGAGATCAAAATTGATGAAAAAGATGAGTTAATCTTATCTATAATTTCACAAATTGTTTTTATGCATAAAGATTTCAAAGATACTACTTCTGAGTTTAGAGAAAACATTAAAAGTATAAAAGAAACTGAAGATGTATTAAAAGAAGCAATAGAAAATATTAATCAAATCAAAGAAGAAATTAAATCAGATCTATCCTCATCAACTGAAAATATAGATGAATGTATTGGGAAAGTCAAAAAAACATTATATAATTTCAAAGATCAAACTGATTCTATATCCAAAGATGCAAATAATTTGCAACGTGTACATATACTTATTACTAAATTTTTTGCAGATCTAAAGAAGCAAGCATTAGATAAATTAGACAAAACTGTGGAAAAAGTTCAAGAAGCTACAAAAACTATTGATTCGTCACTTTCAACCATTGGAGATACCCAAAAGAATCTAAAGTCAGATTTATTAGAGATAAAAGAGATCTCAAAAAATGTATCATCTAAGGGTCTAGAGGATATAAAAGTTAAAAAAGACGAAAAACAAGAGCTAAAAGCAGAAAAAGAAACTAAAGAAGAGATTAAAAAAGAGCCAAAAGAAGAAGAAAAGGTTGAAGAAGTCTCCCGAGAAGATGTAGCAGATAAAATTCGAAATATGATGAAAAAAACTATGAATAATAAAAATGAGTAAAAAAGCCAAAGAAATTGAGAGATTATATGACAAAACTGCTGATATTTATGACAGCAGATATAGAAAAATTCAAGTTGAAAAATTCAAAATTATTTTAAGATATAGAAAGAAAAATGGACTTATCCTAGATTGTGGATGTGGAAGCGGACTTTTATATCCTTATATTAAAGATTCAAATTATATAGGTATAGATCTATCTAAAAAAATGTTAGAAAAACATCCCCTAGATTGTAATTTAATACAAGCAGATGCAAAAAATTTGCCTTTTTTGGACAATATTTTTGATGAGATTTTCTCAATTACCGTATTTCAAAATATTGAAGATAGAAAAAAAGCAATGGCAGAAATTGAGCGGGTAATGAAAAAAGAGGGACGTCTGTATCTTTCAATTTTGAGAAAAAACTTTAGCAAAGATTTAATAACTTTTAATTCAAATTTAGAATTAGTTGAAAAAATAGATCAGACAAACTTAGAAGATGTAATATTAATTTTTGAAAAAAATTAGATGGTTTTTATGGCAAAGGATGTTGATAATTTAGAAGGCGTGGGACCAATTGTTAGTCAGAAATTAAAAGAATCCGGATATAATACGATAGAATCTATTGCCATATCTAATCCAAAGGAGTTAAGTAAAAATTTAAATATTCCAGAAGATTCATCATCCAAAATAATAGAAGATGCAAGAGGGAAAGTTGATATAAGTTTCTCAACTGCAGAAGATATGCTTGAGAAGAGAAAAGAAGTCACCAGAATTACAACTTCAAGTGATAGGCTAGATTCATTAATTGGTGGAGGAATTGAGACAAAAGCTTTAACTGAAGTATTTGGAGAATTTGCATCAGGCAAATCTCAAATTGCACACCAAATTGCAGTAAATGTCCAACTTGATAAAGATAGAGGTGGAATTGAATCTGATTGTATCTATATTGATACTGAAGGTACATTTCGACCGGAGAGAATCATTGAATTAGCTAATGCTCATAATTTAGATAACAAAGAAGTTTTATCTAAAATTCATGTAGCAAAAGCTATGAATAGCTCACAACAAATTGTGCTTTTGCAAGAGTGTCAGAAATTGTTAGCAGGCGGTAAGATTAAATTAATAATAATTGATTCACTAACTAGCCAATTTAGAGCAGATTATGTTGGTCGTGAAAATCTAGCAGAGCGCCAACAAAAACTAAATGAACATATTCATTTACTTCAAAGATTTGCAGAAATTTATAATGTAGCAACTTTCATTACCAATCAAGTCCTAGCTGCACCTGATGTATTTTTTGGAGATCCTACAAAACCAATAGGTGGACATATTTTGGCGCATCAAGTCACAACACGTCTATATCTTAGAAAATCAAAAGGACCACGTAGAATTTGTAGGTTAGTTGACTCCCCTTATCTTCCAGAAGGTGAAATTGTATTTGAAATAAATAAAGACGGAATTAGGGACTAAAGTACTTCATTTTTTGGTGGGTTTACTGAATAGATCTGTATTTTGCCTTGTGAATATTCTAACTTGTAATATGGTTGGGCTGAAGGTAGGGTAGAATATACAAAATCTGCAGGCCATTGATTGTATTGAGGATAAATTGATACCCATTGTCTATCAATTACGATATAATCTATACCATCACGATAATTTAGGATTGCTGAACTCTCCTCTGGTGATTTAGCCAATGCATCATGTAAATTAGGAACTACTGAAGATCCACCACTTTGGGAATAGACGGTATTTCGGTCTGTATAATATAAATACATATAAGTCCTAATTGATAAAATATCTGCATCTTCTTCAGTATTCTCACGGATCCATTCAAATGCTGCCTTATCATCAGCGTGTACTTTCCAATTCTCATTATCACTATCTTTTTTATCAATAAATTCTTTAGTGTAAATATAGTGAGTATAAAAAAAGCTAGATAGAACTACTAATACTACTATCATTCTCACAAAAACTACCCAATCTTCTTTTACTTCTATTTTTAAATCGAATCTTTCTCGATTTATCAAAATCATAATACCTACAATACTCAATATTCCTAATATTTCAATTAATAGCATTTTATAAAAATCAATTTGCAAAAATGCTGTGGCTATGATAAACAAAAATACAATTGCAAATATTGGATTATTTTTATTAGATTGTAGAGAATCTACATTTATTGAATCACATAAAAATACCATAGCCTGCGTGGCAAAAATTGCAATAATTGGAAAGACTGATAGAATATGCCTCCACTGAGCAATTTCATAATAAACCCAAGCAAAAGTAAATAGAACTATTGCCAAAACAAAAAATAAACTAATATCATCCTGCTTTATAAAGCCTAAAGTTAGGCCACCTATTGCTAGCATTAGAACTAATGGATTTAATTCCCTTGCAAAATATATACCAGTGTTCGGATTTATAAAATAAATCACAGGGGTTGCAAATACATTTTGAGATGTTTGATCACTTTCCTCTGAAACTTTAGTTTCTTCCTTTTGTGGAGAATATAAAAAATCATTAATATAACTATTTACAGGCGTATTTATAATAAGAATACTAGATTCAGTTCTATATCGATGATAAACATAAGGGCTAATTACTAGTAAAGCCACAAAAAAAGAAAAAATTAATCCTTTCGATAAATCTCGTCTTTTAAATAATATCAAAAGAAAAAAAGGAACACCCAAAAGATATCCACTACTTTTTGAAAGTAATAAAAGACCATAACTAATACCCACCAATAAAAAACTTTTATTCGTAGGTTCCTGAAATGATTTAATTACAGCATAGTAAAAAAATGAAGCAGTTGTAGCTACTAGCATATCAGTATAATTAATTAAAGAATATCTAAAAACAAGAGGTTGCACAAAAATTAATGCAGAAAACAATCCCCAATTTGATCCAAACATTCGTCTTGTAGATAAATAAACAAAAATAACAGCTACTACCCCTAAAATTGGTGGCAATAATTTAGGAGTATAACTATGGACCCCAAATAAATAAAATAATCCCGCCATCAAAATATGAAATAAAGGATTATAATTAAATATATGTGTTGTTTGAGGCGTATTATAGGAATAAGGATCTACTTCAGGTAATGAATTTGTTTCATAAACCAATTGACCCATATGAACATGCCAACATTCATCATATCTTACCATATCTCGTTCTAGAGAATAATACATCAAAATAATAAATAACGGAATAATTACAATTAAAATCTTAAATTCTTTAAGCCAATCAGGCATCTTTATTTGAGTATATGATTCTTGATTAGATTCTAAAGCTTCCAATTATAAAACACCATACATTAATTGCTAGCCTATATGAATTATTTAAAAATATTGATATTTTTATTATATTTTATAAATTAAAATTTAAGATAAATATAAATGGTGAATAAAATAAAAATAGCAGTTTTAATTCCAGCATATAATGAAGAAAAAACTATAGGATGGGTTTGCGAAAATATACCTAGAATATACAAAGATATTATAGTCATAAATGATGGGAGTAAAGATAACACTGCAATTATTGCTAAGAAACATGGTGCCATAGTTATAGAACATAGATATAATCAAGGATATGGGCATGCTCTAAATACCGGATTTCGTTATGTAAAAAATAGATATGATATAGTAGTTACAATTGATGCAGATGCACAACATGATCCTAAAGAACTTATTAGACTATTAAAACCCATTTATAAGGGATATGATGTTGTTTTTGGGATAAGAAGACCCACTTTTGGTAAAATGCCGCTTTGGCGTTTGATTGGAATGAACTTGATTTCAATAACTCTAGAGTTATTATTTAGAAAGAATATACCTCTAGATACCCAATGTGGATATCGTGCATATAAAACACATGTATTTAACAAAATTCAATTAAAAGAAAGATCTATGCCCCTAGGTCTTGAAATATTATTACAAATTATTAAGCACGGATATAAAATTAAATATGTTCCAGTATCATTGAAATACAATGAACATAAATCTTACTATAGATTAATTAGAGATACTTATAAAATGTTTAGAATGATTATTAACCAAAAAATAACATTCAAAAGAAAGCACAACTACTAAACTAATCTTTTTCTGTTTTAACTTTTCAAAATTAATACAACAAAAATTCTAAAAATGAATTTATAATGGTTAAAATTATGTCAAAAAAGTATTTTTTTGCAGAACAAAAAAAAAGGATAGACCTAGCCGCAAGTTTTTTGATATATATTAATTTTATTTTATTAGTATTGGTGGCATATGAAGATCACTTTTATCGATTTATTAAAATACCTACCCAATATTTCATGATAGTATTGGCACCCATTGCTCTTTTCTGTATGTATTTATTCGGTGCTTTTTTAGATTGTTATCTGGATTACAAGCGTGAAGAGGTACGTTTCCAAGAAAAAAGATCTCCAATCCATTTAAAAAATTGGAAAAAGATTCATGACAAAATAAAAGAAATAAAAGAATTAATGAACAATGGAAAAGGTGAATTAAATGAATAAAAAAAAGTTAAGAGATCTTTTTGTTAAAATAAGATTTAGAATGACTATAGCAAATCCTTTTATATCTGCATTAAATTTTATTATTGTCGTCATAATTGCAAATACTCAAAAATTCAATGATATAATAAATATTCCAACAATTATATTAGTACCACTTAGCATCATAATTGTATATTCAATAATGTGGTCAATAGGTTATATTTTAGATAGTAAATTTCATATTGTAAAAGAAACAAAAAAACTTTCTGAAGTTAGATCACCAATACATTTAGAAAATTGGGAAAAAATTCAAGACGAATTAGATAATATTATTTATAAATTAAAGAAAAATCCACAAATTCATAATACTACACTAAAAAGGTGAGATAAATGAAAAATTTTAAAGAATATAAAAATAAAACAATCTTAATTACAGGAGGAGCAGGTTGTATAGGTAGTAATTTATCTAAAAAACTTTCTGAATTGGACGCTAAAAAAATAATTATCTTAGATGACCTATCATCTGCCTACAGGTGGAACATACCAAAAAAGGAAAATATAATATTTATTAAAGGCAATATTTTGGATGATGAAGAATTAAAACGAGCCTTCAAAGAAAAACCCAACTATGTTTTTCATCTAGCTGCACATTTTGCAAATCAAAATTCTGTGGATAATCCTGAAACTGACCTTATGGTCAATGGTGTAGGAACTCTAAAAGTATTACAATATGCAAATCTTGTAGGTGTAGATAGATTTGTCTATTCTTCTTCGGGATGCGGAGTATATGGCCTAGATTCAAAACAACCGTTTCAAGAGCATGATATTTCCATAAAATTACATACTCCATATCAAGTCACAAAATTGTTAGGTGAACTATACACAAATTACTTTAATAATTTATATAAAGTTCCAATTGTTAATGCACGCTTCTTTAATGTTTTTGGCCCTGGAGAAGTTCCAGGAAAATACAGAAATGTGATTCCAAACTTTATGTATTGGGCAATGAATGAAAATCCTCTACCCATAACAGGTGACGGAAATGAAACAAGAGATTGGACTTTCGTTGATGATATAATCAATGGACTACTTCTTATGGGAATAAAAAAAGAAGCAATAGGTCAAGCATTTAATCTAGGATCGGCAAAAGAGACAAAAGTAATAGATATGGCAAATAAAATTAATGAACTAACAAAAAACAAATCAGGAATAAAATATACCCAAAGAAGAAATTGGGACGTAAAAACTAGACTCCTATCTTCAATTGAAAAAGCTAAGAATATTTTAGGATATACTCCACAGACTAAATTTGAAGACGGTCTCAAAAATACCTATCAATGGTTTAAGAAAAACTGGGAAAACATAGAAAAAAGCGCAGAATTTTAGGTTATTATGAAAATTTTAATGGTAGTAGCCAATTTTATACCAGAAATTGGAAGTGCTGCACACATCTATTATGATTTAGCAAAAACTTTTGTGAAAAGAGGACATGAAGTCGATGTAATCACTTCATATCCCAGAACATTTAACGTAGATAAAAAATATTTGAATAAAACTATACCTAAAGAAGAAACAATTAATGGCATTGAAGTCCATAGATGCAAATATAATTTATTATCAAGAGACAAAGTCCTCTTTAGAGGTCTAGAACATTTTTACTTAGCTAAAAAATACTTCAATGAATATAAAGAGATAAACAAAAAATTTGATGTATGTCTAATCTATATTCCACCACTACCTCTTTATTTTCTTGCAGCATGGATCAAAAAAAGAGACAATATTCCTTCAATTTTACATTATCAAGATTTTCACCCACAAGAGCTTATAGATGTAGGGATGCTCAAAAACAAACTATTCATTAAAATAATGGAATATATTGAAAAAAAATCATATCAAAATGCAGATTATATCGTATCTCTCTCTAAAAAAGGAATAAAATTTATTACAGATAGAGAAGGAGATATCAATAGAATTTCACATATATGCAATAGTGTTAATCCTCTAGATTTTGAGAAATATTTACAAAAAAATGATTTTAAACAAAAAGAAAGAATTGAAGATAGAATACTAATTTCATATTGCGGGATTTTATCTCCATTTCAAGGAATTGACAACATTTTGGATGCTGCAAAAAAACTAAAAAATCACAAAGAATTAATATTTTATATTGTAGGAGATGGGATGATAAAAAAGGATTTAGAGAATCGTCTAAAGAAAGAAAACATATCAAATACTAAACTTATGCCACTTCAACCACGTGATGAATATTTCAATATTGTTAACTCATCAGATATATCCATTGTTTCATTAGACAAAAGAATGACTGCGCCTTGTCTTCCAGGAAAAATAATTAATTTGTTAGCTATGAGACAACCAATTATTGCAAATGTTCCACTTGAGAGTGAAACTGCCTATGTTATTGATAAAGTAAATTGTGGATTAATTGTTGAACCTGGAAATATTAAAAGATTAGCAAAGTCAATAATAAAATTAAAAAAAGACCCTACTTTAAGAAAAAAATTAGGAGATAATGGAAGAAAATTTTTAGAAAAAAATATGAATTTAGAAAAAAATGTCCAAAAATTTGAAAGAATATTTAATTTATTAATTAACAAGCAAAAAAAGAAGTGATATAAAAATGGCAAAAATTTTAGTTACAGGTGGAGCTGGTTTTATTGGTACAAATTTATGCAATGAACTTCGAAAAAGAGAACATGAAGTTATAGCATGCGATTTATACAATACTGAAAGAAAAGATTATATTAGATGTGATGTAAGAGAATATAGACAAGTTGAGAGAGCATTTGAAAAATTTGGACCATTTGATTATGTATATCATCTTGCTGCAGAATATGGTAGATGGAATGGAGAAGACCACTATGAACAACTTTGGAAAACAAATTGCATAGGAACGAAACATATGATTCGCCAGCAAGAAAAAAGAAAATTTAGAATGATTTTTTTCTCAAGTGCAGAAGTCTACGGAGACTATAAAGGTAGAATGAAAGAAGATGTAATGGTAAATCTTCCAATAAAAGAGACATATCAGATGAATGATTATGCAATCACAAAATGGGCAGGAGAGCTAATGTGTCTAAATTCTGCAAAAATGTTTGGGACAGAAACTGTACGTACACGGCCTGTAAATTGTTATGGGCCACATGAACACTATACCTCATATCGTGGTTTTATTCCAAAATTTATCTATCATGCACTTCATAAGAAAAAATATACCGTATTCAAAGGTCATAAAAGAATCATAGATTATGTTAAAGATTCATGTAGAACATGGGCAAATATTGTAGATAATTTTATTCCAGGTGAAGTCTATAATGTTGCAGGAAAACCTGAATGGGAGATGGACATCAAGGATTATTCAGATATAATTTTAGATTCAGTTGGAATTGATGACTCAATTGTAGAATATAAAGAAGCAGAACCATTTACTACTCAAATTAAAACTATTGACTGTTCAAAGGCAATTAAAGATTTAGGTCATAATCCTAAAATAAAACCAGAAGAAGGAATTAAAAAAACAGTAAAATGGATGAAAAAGAAATATAAGACTTAAAAGAAAGAAAAGTATTCTAATGATCCCTATGATAAGACGCTTGATTTTCAAAATTATTCCTGATAGTTTAAGATTATATGCGAAAAAAAATAGAATATTAGTAAAAATAATTTCAAACTTAAAAGGACTTGAAGTGGCAACTGAGAATACAGATATTTGCCTTGAAGGGGTCCCAAGATGTGCAAATACTTTTTCTCTAAAACTCCTAAAAAAAACAAATCCTAAATTAAATATTTCTCACCATATTCATTCAATCGGAAACTTAAAATTATCAATTAGTATGAACGTACCTACATTTATCTTGATTAGAAAACCTAAACCAGAAATCGAATCTCATATTTTAAGATTAAATAAATCTCAATATAAATCATACTATGAAGCATTAGATTATTGTTTTAAACTTTACAAACAATTTTATCAGTTCGTTAAAAAAAATAACAAATTTTTAACAGTAATAGATTTTAATACTGTCACTAAGAGGCCAAAAAAATTCCTAAAAATTATAAAAAAATTTTCCTTAATTGACATTAATATTCCTAATAATATCAATAGAACCAAAGAAAAAGTACTCCAAAATTTGAAAAATAATTTTCATAAGGCAAAGCAAGGTTTTTGGATAAAGAGTTCAACTTTTCCAAATAAAAAAAGAAAAAAGCTGAAAGAAAGACTTGGGAGATTAATTGAACAAGAATTTAGTGAACAACTTAAACCACTTGAAAACTTATACGAATCTATAAAAAAATACTAATCTAAGATCATGAAATTCTTTTATTATATAGATTTCAATGTTTCTCTCAATTTAGGATAACTAAATATTTTTGCATCTTTTTCATATCTTTTCTCAATATCTTTAATTGTTTTATTATCTAATCCAAGATAATATTCTTTCCAAGATTTATATAAAGGCTTTATTAATTGAATTTCGCTTAATCCTGCTTTTGGAAGTCTACAAAAAGGTAAACCTAATTTTTCAAATAAATTTCTAATCCCTTCTTCAAAGTTTTCTAACTTTATTAAATAATTATATATGGGACTTCCAGAATTACCACATAATATAGAATGTTGAGAAATCCAATGTGGATCTGAATAACTATCTTGACCCTTTTCACTACACAACCAATTAACAAAATCTTCAAATCTCATTCTAGGGAATAACCCATCATATTGACTTATAATCGCCATTACATTTATTCCCATGGCATTAAGTATCTTCTTATTATAGCAGGAAACAACTCTACTCCAAGGATTTCTAACTACACTAAACTTCAAAAATGATTTATATTTTCCATTTAATTTTTCTAAAGTTAAATTCTCCATTTTCGCCTCAAAATCAATCGGAGGTTCTTTTAATAAAAACCGAAAAAAAGTACTTGTAGCACAAAGAGGATTTTCTATATAAATAAAATTATATTTCCTAGAGATTATTCCTTTAGATAATTTATTGTTAAAATAAGTGCCAATTAACTTTTTTAAATAAGGTATTTTAAAAATTTTATTCTGAATTTGATGCAATAATAAAGCAGATGTTAAACTAAACATTTTAAGGCGTGTCTTTTGTGATAGTATCTTTAGAACCTTATATACAAATTTCTGTAAAGAATTATGGGTTATCATAAAACCAAAACATATACTTGTGAAAAATTTAAAAACTATAACTATAGTGGTTATCATACTCAAAATAGATATAAGGTAATAATATGGATAATTTAGAGAAATTAGAATCTCAATCAGTATATATACTAAGAGAAGCTTATGCTAATTTCAAAAATTTATGTATGCTCTGGAGTATTGGAAAAGATAGTACTGTTATGCTCTGGCTAGCACGAAAAGCTTTTGCAGGACATGTTCCTTTCCCACTAGTACATATTGATACAAATTATAAAATTCCAGAGATGATCAGATACAGAGATAAATTAGCTCTAGAGTTAGGCCTAAATATGGTATATGGCCAAAATACTAAAGCCCTAAAAGATAAACAAACTTTTCCTGACAATAATGTAGATCACCTAACTTGCTGCAAACTCCTAAAAACTAAAGCCCTAAGAAAAACTCTATCAGGTGAATGGCCTAGATGGAGATTAGACCATACTAAAAAGAAATATGTTAGAGATACTAATAAAGAACCATACAAAGGTGTAATTGTAGGAGTTAGATCTGATGAAGAAGGAAGCAGATCAAAAGAAAGATACTTCTCACCTAGAGATAAAAATAATGACTGGAATATAGCAGGCCAACCACCAGAGCTTTGGAATCAATTTAAAACTGACTTTGCACCTGGAACTCATATTAGAATTCATCCACTTCTAGATTGGAGAGAAGTAGATATATGGGAATATATTGAGAGAGAAAAAATTCCTGTAGTTTCACTTTATTTCTCAAAAAATGGAAAACGCTACAGATCCCTAGGTTGCCAACCCTGCACTAAGCCAGTAGAATCTGATGCTAAAACTGTAACAGAGATAGTAGAAGAATTAAAAAGCGGTAAATTTTCAAATATCGCAGAAAGATCTGGTCGTGACCAAGATAAAGAGGATGGTGGCGGATTAGAAACTCTACGAAAAGAAGGTTACATGTGAGGTATTAAGTAAATGTCACAAAGAGAGCAGATGAATATAGTAATTGTAGGACATGTCGATCATGGAAAGAGTACAGTAATAGGTAGAATGTTATCAGATACTGATTCTTTGCCAGAAGGAAAATTAGAACAAGTAAAAAATTACTGCAAATTAAACTCAAGAGAATTTGAATATGCATACCTCCTAGACGCACTCAAAGATGAGCAATCCCAAGGTATTACAATTGATAGTGCAAGATGTTTTTTCAAAAGTAAAAAAAGAGATTATATAATAATAGATGCACCCGGACATATTGATTTTCTAAAGAATATGATATCAGGTGCAGCACGCGCAGAATCAGCTTTATTAGTTATAGATGCCCAAGAAGGCGTGCAAGAAAATTCCAAAAGACATGGTTATATGCTCAAGATGCTAGGAATTGAGCAAGTTGCAGTTGTAATTAATAAAATGGATCTTGTAGATTACAAAAAATCTATTTTTGAAAAAATTAAATCAGAATATAATGAATTTCTCAAAAAAATTGGAATTGACCCCAAAGAATTCATTCCAGTATCAGGAAAAAAAGGAGATAATGTTGCAAAAAATACTGATAAACTAAGTTGGTTTAGCGGAAATACCGTACTAAATTTATTAGATACATTTACAAAAGAGCCACCACTAGAGGATAAACCATTTAGAATGCCTATTCAAGATATTTATAAATTCACAGATAAAGGAGATAACAGAAGAATTGTAGCAGGCAGAATTGAATCAGGCACCATTAATACAGGTGAAGATGTAATATTCCTACCTTCAAATAAACATTCAAAGATTAAATCAATCGAAGAATTTAATGCAAATGAAGAAATTAAACAAAAAAAAGCAGGATTTTCAACTGGATTTACACTAAAGGAGCAAATTTATATCCAAAGGGGAGATATAATGTGCAAGGTAGGCGATGATCTACCAAAGGTAAGCTCTCTATTTAGGGCTAATATCTTTTGGATGGGAAAAAATCCACTTGTAAAAAATAAAGAATATAAATTAAAATTAACAACTAAATCCATACCAATTAAGATCAAAGAAATTATTGAAGTTTTAGATGCATCTAACTTATCTAATAGTAAAAAACAAAAAGTTAAGATGCATGAAGTAGCAAAATGTGAAATAGAATGTGCATCTGCTATTGCTTTCGATACTATTGGCAAAATTCAATCTACAAGTAGATTCGTAATTGTTGATAACTTTGATATATCAGGCGGCGGAATTATAACAGAAAGTATAGAAGATATACAATCTGAAACACGACATCAAGTATTTTTAAGAGAGCAAAAATGGGAATATGGAAAGATTAGTCCACTAAAGCGTGCAAGAAGATATTCACAAAAACCAATGGTTATACTAATTACTGGTAGAACTGGAGTTGATAAAAAGTCTCTAGCTAAAGAAGTTGAGAGATATTTATTTGAATCTGGAAGATTTGCATACTTTTTAGGTATTGGAAATTTACTTAGAGGATTAGATGCAGATATTGATAAAAGAAAAAGAGAAGAACATATCAGAAGATTAGGTGAAGTCTCACATATCTTATTAGATGCAGGATTAATTGTTATAGCCACAGCTAGTGATCTTACAGATCAAGAGCTAAAGAAAGTAAAAACTATAATAGGTAAACAAGATCTAGCCAATATTATTATAGGCAAAAATGGACACAAAGAAGAGATAGATCTACACTTTGAAGATGATAAAAAAGTAAAAGAAAATCTAAACAAAGTTATTGAGCTTCTACGATTCAAAAATGTAATTTTTAACCCATAAAATTTTTATTTAAAAATTAACAATAAAGATACAAAATTCAATTTCATGAAAAAAATAAACAAAATATTTTGTATAGGTTTTTCTAAAACAGGAACAACAAGCATTGGAAAAGCACTAGAAATATTAGGGTACAAAAAATATCAAAGAGATATACCTATTATGGATTATATAAAAAAAGAGAATTATAAAAAATTGTTTAATATTGTTGAACAAAACGATGCTTTTGAAGACATGCCATGGGCTTTAGTATACAAAAAAGTTGATAAGCAGTTTCCTAATTCTAAATTTATTCTTACAGTAAGAGACAAAAACAGATGGATAAACAGCATGATTAAACATTTTTGGAAAAAAAAGAAGAAAAATTCAAAATGGATATATGGAAAAGACAATCCAATAGGAAATGAAAAAATATATACTAAAGTTTATGAAAACCATATTAAAGAAGTAAAAAATTATTTCAAAGAAAGAAAAAATGATTTATTGGTATTAAATCTAAAAGAGAAAAATAAATGGAAAAAAATTTGTGAATTTTTGGGAAAAGAGATACCAAAAATAGAATTTCCACACAAAAATAAAACAAATACTATACTTAAGCTTAAAAGAACTTTTGGGAGAAATAAAATAATAAACAAACTTAAAAAGAAAGTTGAAAATTTAAAACAAAAAATTTCATAATATTTTAACATACTTTCATTTCACAAAAGCTTAAGAAATCTCAATAAACCTTCTTATTATTTAAGGATTTAAAATGAAAGAAAAGAATATTTTCTGGCAAAAAAATTATATAAAAAGAGAAGATCGTAATAGACTTTTGGGATATAAAAATAAAGTTTTGTGGTTTACAGGACTCTCTGGATCTGGAAAATCAACAATAGCTAATGAAGTTGAAAAAAAATTGAATAAAAAAGGAATACTCACTTATATCTTAGATGGAGATAACATAAGACATGGCCTAAATTATGATTTGGACTTTTCTAAAAAAGATAGAAAAGAAAATATTAGACGCGTTGGAGAAGTAACCAAACTATTTTATGATGCAGGTATATTTATACTTGTTTGTTTTATTAGTCCTTATAAAAAGGATAGAGATAAAATAAGAGGATATATAGGAGAAGATTTTATAGAAATATTCATAGATTGCCCGCTTAAATATTGTGAAGAAAGAGATCCTAAAAGAATATACAAAAAAGCTAGAGAAGGAAAAATAAAAGATTTCACAGGTATAGATGCACCATACGAAAAACCTAAAAATCCTGAAATAACAATCAAAACTCTTGAAAAAGATATAGATGAAAGCACTAAAATAATAATTGAATATTTAAATATAAATAAAGTTAGAAAAACACACA
>CAYQAE010000038.1:0-2417 GCA_964415445.1 uncultured archaeon
TGAAAATATAAACGAATTAAGAACTTGTTCTAAAACTGTTTTTTCCTAGCCTATTTTTTGTAATTTTTTTAATAAATATATACAACAAAAAAGGAAGAACAGAAATCTTTGACCTCTATGATAAATTTTTGATAAAAACCAAAAGACGAACTAATCATCTATATATAAAAATATAGAATTCAAATTAATTAAAAAATATTTTTCCTCTTTTAGTATTATAACTTTTTTCTCTGGATACAAAAATATGGAAGTTCTATTTCAATTTTTATTAGGATTTACTATTGCATTCTCTGGAGCAATATTACCTGGACCACTCTTAGTAGGAGTAATTAGATCAACATTAAAAAATGGCAAAAGAACCGGTTTTTTTGCATCAATTGGACATATTATCGCAGAAACATTTTTTATTATTGCAATTTTTATTGGACTTAGAGCAATTTTGATCTCAGAAAAAGCACAAACAACAATAGGATTGTTAGGCGGTACTTTCTTACTTATATTTGGAATTTCAACAATTTATGAATCTCAAAAAGTTAAAAATTTTAATTTAGAAGATAAAAAAGCAGTTCACAGTGGCATCAAAACAGGAATAACATTCACTTTATTTAATCCTATGTTTTCTATATGGTGGCTAACTATAGGATTTACAATGCTAACTAACGCATATTATAACACTTCGTTTTTGGGGGCTATACTATGGGTAATAGGTAGTTATTTTGCAGATATATTTTGGTTCTCCCTAGTATCTATTATGATATTTAGTAAAAAATCCATTATCGGAAAAAAACCACACATAATTTTAACTGCAATCTTGGGAATTATCTTAGAAATAATTGGGATAATTTTTATTTTAAAAAATATATGATTTTAGAATTCTTTAAATCTAAATTAACTATAAGAAGAGATTATTTTTCTTACATTATATTCTAATCCCTTAAGATCATTTAATATTTCTTCAAATTCTCTTTGATATTTTTTATATTCACATTCAGCTATTTTTTCCTCTAATCTAGATCTAATTTTAGCCAAATATTTATTTACTATCTCCATTCCTTTTTTAGGTGTAGGATATTTTTCTTTAATCATTTTTCACAAATCATATACTCTTTTTAGAACTTTAACTACTTCATCTTTTTGAATAGGTTTAGTTATAAAATCAATGGCACCTTTTTGTACAGCTCTTTTTATCATTGCTGTATATTTTATTCCACTTGCCATTATTACTTTTGCATCTTGATCAATTTTTTTTATCTCTTCTAATGTATCAATTCCATCCATTGTGTCCATAATAATATCTAATAAAACAAAATCAGGTTTTAATTCTTCATATTTATTTATAGCCATCTTTCCATTGCTTGCTTCCCCAATTATACTATAATCAAGTTCTTTTAATTCATCTGATTCTTTTACAATATCTGACAACAATTTTCTAGCAAATGCTGAATCATCAACTATTAATATACTCGGACACAATATTTTCATCTCACAATTTTTTTAAATGGTATTTTATAATTGTCTGAAATGTTTTTTAGGCATTTTAAGACTAATAAATTTAGTTTTTTATATTTATTGGAATCTTTATTTATAACATTTGATAAATTTCATTAAAATTCTTACTGTTATATCTAATTATATACTATATTTTTACCATATTATAATTTAAACTTCCTATATCTAGTTTTTCTGAAGCTTTAATATGAATTAAAGGTGATATTTCATTAATAGTATCTATTTTTTTGTGAGATCCTAAATCCATTCCATCACATGCAGAATTATTAAGACATTTCTCTTTTTCAATTAAATCAATTGAAGCTTTATCAATCGCTACTGGATCATAAGAACTTAAAATTCCAATATTTTGGACAAAAGGTGTATCTGAAGAATTTACACAATCACACAAAGGAACAATATCCACAAGATAATTAATAAAAAAAACATTATTTTTATCAAAAATAGACAAAATACCGCCTGCTGCATCAGCCATGCGTATCTGAAATCTTCTGCGGCCTTCATCATCAACTTCTGTTGCTCCTGATGGACAAAAAAGAAGACAATCTACACAGCCTACACATTTTTTAGGATCAATTATAATTTTTTCACCTTTATATGTCGGTGCGCCCCATCTACAAACTCGGATGCATTTTTCACATTGATCACATATTTCTTGATTAATTTTAACCTTTGCTACTTCATGTTGTTGAATTTTTCCAGAAAATGATGTACATCCCATAGCGATATTTTTAATAGAACCTCCTATGCCAGAATAACGATGTCCTTTAACATGAGTTACCATAATCATTTTATCTACATTTTTTATAGCCTCAGCTACAAAAATATGATCTAATTCTTCTCCTTCAAATACAATTTTATGTTCTGAATTACCTAAAAGTCCATCCGCCACAATAATAGGTGCACCT
>CAYQAE010000038.1:2427-5316 GCA_964415445.1 uncultured archaeon
ATGCTGCTGTTTTTATCACATCAACAGCATTCTTTCGTCTCCTACTATATAATGTTGATGTATCAGTGACAAACGGATCTCCACCACTGCTTTTTACATGCTCAACAACCTGTCTAACTATAGTAGGACGTATATATGAAGTATTACCTAACTCACCAAAATGTATCTTAATTGCAACAATGTCATCTTTCTCTATATTAAAATTAGAATTATCAAGATGTGCTTTAGTTTTTTGGACTAAACCAAATCCTCCTTCATCTCTTGCTGAAGTAAAATAAACATCTGACATACCTAATTCATTCAAATCTTTGATTTAAAAAAATTTTGAAAAAAATAAAAATTGCAAAACTTTCTATTCATTTAGCCAAAATATATGCAAATTCAAAAAATATCAAAATCAAAACCAGATATTATATACTTGTGAAAGTAATGAAACTCTAAAAAAATGTTTTAGATGATTTAAAAAAGTTATAATGCATATATTTAATAAAATAATAATTATATAATCTAAATAAAACAAATAATTAGTTTAATTAGATATATTAAAAATAGGCAAAATATAAATCAAATTCAAACTAATGTGCGATATAATACAAAATAACTATCCAGAAGTAATATTTCAATAAATAAAGAACATAAAATTGAAAAATAAAATAAAAAAGAACAATGGCATTTTTAATTTCACAAAAAATCATCAAATTTTAAAGGACTAGAATTAATTTAAATTAGAAACAAAGAGTTATAAAGCAATTTATAAAATTGAAAAATGATTATTAGGATTTATAACTATCAAAAGAGAAATTTAGGCTATAAACAAAGATAAAAACAGATAATATAATACTTTACTATTAAAAATATCATATATTTTGCCATATAGTATAAATAAAGAGATATAAATTTTAAATATTTTATAAATACCAATTCAAACTTCATTTTTAAAAAATAGATATATTAATGTTTATTGACCATAAATAAATTCTAAAAAAAGATTAAATACACAAAAGTAGAAATAATTGAATATTCAAATATCATCAAAAACCTATATAATATAGATTAATATCAACAAAAAAGAATAATATACAACAATCTTGATCAATAAGATCTCAAAAATAATGCTTAAAGTTTTAAGTTCTCTAAAATATTCTAATTTATCTGCCAAAGGATTTAAAATCTTATTTTAAAAAAAACTAATGCCTAAACTTTAAATAAAAATCTAAAAAAATAGAGAGGTCTATACCCAAATAAAATATTTTAAAAAGCATATAAATTTAAATCAGATTTTTTGGATATTGTAAATTTTTTTTAGAAGAATTAAATTAATTTAGGATTATATTTAAGATTTTTTAAATACAAAAAATCAAATAAAAAATTTTTACCAGCTCTATATAAAATTTAAAAGTATTGCAGAAAATTTAAAAAAAATTAAGGATAAAATAGATAAGCTAAGAACTCAAAATTACAAATAAATCAGTTGAATATCCAAAAATATTTTGTCAAAAACAAATACTAAAACCTATTTCTCTACAAAATAATTCTAATTTAGATGGCAAATTTTAGGCATATTTATTTAAGCTATAAATAAACTATAGAAGTTTTATTTTTCAAACAAAATAGAATAAATTTCTTTATTCAAACTATTTAGTCATTTGGCGTTTTTGTAGATATAAAATTTAAAAAAGTGTAACTTTTAAGGAGTTTAGGTTCCCCTAGTTAAAATATAAAGATTTATCATGAAAATAGTAGGTAAAAAAGATGAAATTAGCAATTATTGGTGGTACCGGAAGAGAGGGATATGGATTATGTTTGAGATGGGCCCAAATTGGTCATAAAATAATTATAGGATCACGAAGTGAAGAAAAAGCACAATCTACTGCATCAAAAATTAAAAAAGAATTAAAAGACGCAAATATAGAAGGCGAAAATAATAAAAACGCAGCTAAATTAGCTAATATTGTAGTATTATCTATTCCTTATGAAGCAATTGATCCGATACTAGATGAGATCAAACATGAGGTAGAAAATAAGATCATAATAACTTTGATTGTACCTCTTACTAAAGATCAAAATAGGAATTATTTCAAGTATAAAAAAATAGACGAAAACTCTGCAGCAGAAAAAATACAAAATAAACTTCCCAACTCAAAATTAGTATCTACAATGCATCATATTAGTTTTAAATCTCTTAGAGATTTAAAAAACAAAATTAAAGCAGATGTATTAGTTTGTGGAAATTTTGATGATGCTAAAAAAACAACAATAGAGCTAATTGAAGATATAAAAGATCTTAGAGCAATAGATGTTGGAATTTTAGAAAATTCATCAATGATAGAACCAATAACACCTTTGCTTATGAATATAAATATTAAACATAAGAAAAAAGGTGTGCAATTTAAGCTAACAGGATTTTAATCTACAAGATCTCTAAGGTGAATCTTATATTTTCCTAATTTTCCACCATAATTTCCTGCAGACAATTTCACTACCCCATCCATATCTTTAGTGGCTTTAATTACTGATTTCATAGCTTTTTTAATTGCTTCTTCAGATACACCATCAATAACAATTTCAGGGATAGAATTTACACCTTCTGGTACTTTTAACTTTTCACCTAATTCATTTTTTAAATTAGGACAAAAAAAATGATTAGTAGTAGGACCTATATGAGGATATCTAGTTTCAACTTTTGAACCTGCGGAGCAGATATCAAAAGATGATATTACACCTGAAGTTTTATTGACTTCTTCAACTGCTCTATCTCCAGCTGCCAAAGCAGAATCAATTGATGAGCACATAAACCAAATCAGACCACCCATAACACCTTTTGCATAACCTATTTTTCTCTCAATCTTAAAATCTTCACCCATCATAATAGGAACATTTACACATTCG
>CAYQAE010000038.1:5326-18194 GCA_964415445.1 uncultured archaeon
TCGTATCAATAAATTTATCGGATTTTGTTGCATTAAAAACACAAGTAGTAGGAACAACCAATATCCCTTGTCTAATTCTTTTTGCAACCTCTTTCTCTAAAAGAGTAGAATCTTTTGAATATTTTACCCAAATTTGAATTATTGCACCGACTCTACCATCAGGAGTATCATCTTCGCTCAACCAAGTTTCTATTCCACCTTCTGATTCACCCAAAACAGTTAATGGCAAAGCAGTGGAATCATATGCAGCTTTTTTGAGTAATTTTTTATTTCTGGCAGTAATTATTAACCTACTATATAGACCATCAAAAGCTTCACAAAAAGTATCTTCAATTTCAGCACTCATATTAATCATTTTGTCATTTTAATACTTAGATTTTTTAAATAATCCCTATTTATTAATTAATAAACAATTCTAATTGGAGATTAGATGACAAATATTGGCCTCCTAAAGACAGGAAATATTGCTACATCCACTATGGTAGAACTATTATTAGATGAGAGAGCTGATCGAAAAAATTTTAATGTAAGAGTAGTATCATCAGGTGCTAAATTAAGAGAAGAAGATGTTGATGAAATTATTCATAAACTATTTCAATTTGATTTAGATTTAATCATATTTATAAGTCCAGATCTAAATACTAAGGGTCCAAAGAAAGCTTGTGAAATTCTAAATCAGAAAAAAATACCAACAATTGTAATAAGCGATTTTCCTTCAGCTAAATTGACAGATAAGTTAGATAGCCTAAATTTAGGATATATTATAATTAAAGGTGATCCTCTCATAGGAGCAAGAAGAGAGTTTTTAGATCCAACTGAGATGGCAATATTCAATTCTCATTGTCTTCAAGTTCTATCAGTCTGTGGTGCGTTTAGAAAAGTCCATAAAGCAATTGATGAGATAATTTACAACATAAAATCAAAAATCGAGCTTCCAAAGCTAATTTTAGATACAGATGAGGCAATAGAAGAGGGTGGATTTAAAAATCCATATGCAGAATCAAAAGCAAGGGCTGCATATGAGCTAGCAAAATTAACAGAGAAATTATCATCCTACGCTTGCTTTAGAATTCATGAAAAAGAGGACTATATAAAAACTGCATCTTGCGCTCATGAAGTAATAAAAGCTGCAGCTAGGCTAGCTGAAGAGGCAAGAGAAATTGAAAAATCAAATAATTCAACCTTGAGAACACCGCATAAAAAAAATGGAAAAATAATTGAAAAAAGGGATTTATTAACCTAAAAAGTCCGAACCAAAAATCGATAATAAACAATTTTAAGGGTTAAAAAAGCAATATAATATCTTCTTAAATAACAGATTTAACAAGAATAATTAATAATATATTTCAAAAGAACCCGCTTTTAACTAATCAAAGAAGTAAAAAAAAGAGTATGGTGTTTGAAATTTTATTTTTGAAACTTAAAGGTTTTATGGTTGGCTTCTTTTAAAAAAAGCTTTGAAAAATTAAATAATTCTCTAATTAATTTTTTTGAATTCAATTTGAACTTTAAAGTTAAAGATATAAAATTACATCTAAACAGAATTATACAAACCCAACATTAAAATTATCTATAACTGAATAAATTACAACAAAATAAATACAGAGAGGTAATAAAAATACCAAAATTAAACAAAAAATCCATTTCTAAAATAAATGAAGTTACCTTTGGCGCTACAAAATCAGAGGGAGGTAGTCGAAAAAATATAATAAAGATAGGTGGAGAAAATTCGCTACCATTTCACAATCTCGAACCAAAAAGTAGGAATAATTATATCGCAACAATGGACACTTTTGATATGGCAATTAAAACTACAAAAGAAATAAAAAGAAATTTTGAAGATTCATGGGGAAATCCTATAGATTGTGCAAAAAAATGTGTAGACGATTTTGGAGCTGAAATGATAACTATTCATCTAATTAGTACAGATCCAAAAATAAAAAATACTTCTAAATATGAAGCTGCAAATACTGTCGAAGATGTTTTGCAAGCAGTTGATGTTCCAATTGTAATTGGTGGGTCAGGTTCTCCAGAGAAAGATCCTGAAATACTAGAAAAAGCCGCAGAAGTATCAGAAGGAGAGAGAGTATTAATTGCTTCTGCAAATTTAAATATGGATTACAAAAGAATAACTAAAGCTGCAATAAAATATGGACATAATATACTCTCTTGGACACAGATGGATTTTAATGCACAAAGATCTCTAAATAAAAAGATAATTGATATGGGTATGCCAAAGGATAGAATTGTAATAGATCCAACTACTGCTGCTTTGGGATATGGGCTAGAATATAGTATAAGTAATATTGAACGTATTCGCCTCTCTGCCTTAGATGGAGACTCCTTGATTCAGATGCCAATCTCTGCTGGAGTTAGTAACTCTTGGGGCGCTCGAGAAGCTTGGATGAAAAATGAAGAGTGGGGTCCAAGAAGATTGCGTGGACCTCTTTGGGAAGTATCAACTGGCCTAAGTTTACTCTTAAGTGGTGTAAATTTGTTTATGATGCTGCATCCTTACTCTGTATCTTTATTTAAAGAAACAAGAAACAATATTTTATCTAGTAATATACCTAATTTATCATATGATTGGATAAAAATGTGAAATATATGAAAAAACTAAATCCTCTCCAAATTAATAAATTGCTTCCAAAGAAAAATTGCAAAAAATGTGGAAAAATTACATGTCTAGCTTTTGCAATTGCTCTACTTGATAGAAAAGCATCCTTAGATGAATGCAAGGTATTAGATCAAAATAATAAAGAAAAAATTAAACAATTAATTAGACCCAAAATTAGAGAAATTAAAATTGGAAATTCTCTAAAGATAGGTGGGGAAGAAGTTTTATATAGACACAAATGGACCTTTTTTAATCAAACTGCCATAGCCATAGATATATCTGATAATATGTCTAAAGAAAAAATAATAGAGAAAACTAAATTTGTAAAAAATTTCTTCTTTGAAAGAGTTGGTAGCAAATTAAGACTTGACGCTATTTCTCTAAGATGTGCATCAGGAGACAAACTTAAATTTATTGAAGCTCTAAAAGTTATAAAAGAAACTGCAGATATACCTACAATTTTATGTTCCCTTGATACAAAAATTATAGATTATGCTCTTAAATTTTACAGTGAAAAAAGACCTCTAATTTATGCTGCAACAGAATATAATTACAAGCAAATGGCAGACCTTGCAAAAAAATATAATTGCCCAATTGTAGTATCTAATAATAAAAAAATAATAGATCATTTTAAGCAAATTGGATTTGAAGATATTGTGCTAGATACAAAAACTTATCCAAATGAAGGTATAAAGACTTCAATTTACAATTGGACTAAAGCGAGAAAAGAAGCAATATATAATGGAATAAATCCATATCCACAAATAACTCTTCCTATAACTTCATGGATAGATTCAAAAGATGAAGAAAAAACAAAAATTCAAGAAACAATACTTTCAATTTTATCTATCATAAGATATTCTGATATTATGATATTACATGCTTCTGATATATGGAAAATTCTGCCAATTATCACCTTAAGACAAAATATATACACAGACCCAAGAATTCCTTCAAAAGTAGATCCTGGCCTAAAAAAATTTGGAAATCCTGATAAAAATTCACCAGTATTTCTAACTACCAATTTTACACTAACATATTTTACAGTAGAGAATGATATTGAAGATTCTGAGACTGATTGTTATCTACTTGTAGTAGATACAGAGGGGATAGGAGTTGAATCTGCTGCAGCAGGTGGACAACTATCTGCAGAAAAAATCTCAAAAATAATAAAAGATACAAAAATAGAAGATATTATCTCACATAGAAAAATAATTATACCCCAGATGGCAGCTAGGCTTAAGTGGGATATAGAAAATATAACAAATTGGAAAGTAATTATTGGACCAAGAGATTCATCAGCAATATCTAAATTTATTAAAAAAATGGATTAAATTAAAGACTTCCGTCTTTTGAAATACTCTCTACAATTCTATGTTTTTCTAGATCAAGATAATTCTTTATTGAAAAAACTCCAACTAACTTACCCTGCTCTTCAACTAATATATGTCTTATACCATGATTTGCCATCTTAACAAAAGCATTTGATACGCTTTCTGAAGCTTCGACTTTATATAATTCCACAGACATAATGTCTCCTACTGTCATTTTATCTGTAGATAGACCCTTTGAAACTACTTTCTTTACAATATCTTTTTCTGTAACCATACCAAATGGGATATATCCCTTCACCACTACAAGACTTGCTATATCAAACTCAGTCATCTTTTTAGCTGCATGAGTTACTGTCTCATCAGGATCAATTGATACAACACCTTTAGTCATAAAGGCTCTAATTGGTTCTTGCAAATCTTTTGGCATAAATTATTCTGAGGAAATAAGATTTATAAAACTATAATCATTTTTTATATCCATGGCCATATTAGACAGACCTATCCGCATAGTTCATATGAGTGATTTTCATATCACAGATGGTAGAACTTTTTGTGAAGATATTTTTTTAAAAGGAGCAGAGATAATAAATAATATTGATGCAGATTTATATATAATGACTGGTGATATTACCGATGCTGGCCTACGTCCAGAATATAAAAAGGCTAAAGAAATTCTTAAAAAATTTAGAAAGCCCATAATATATATAATAGGCAATCATGATTCACGAAATGTTGGAGAAGATCTTTTTAAAGAATATATCGGTCCTGCTGAAGAATTCATAAATCAAAATGGAATTTCCTTAATTACTGTAGATAGCACTATGCCGGATTTATCAGATGGAAAATTTGGAAGAATCCATCTAAAAGACACTATTGAAAAATTACACAAAATACCTAAAGATAATTTCAAAATAATTGCATTTCATCATCATCTGCTTCCTGTTCCCAAAACTGGACGTGAAAGAAATATACTAGTTGATGCAGGAGATGTATTAGAAGTAATTCTAAACTATAACGTAGATCTAATACTTACAGGACATAGACACTCCCCTAATGTCTATAAAATTGAAAATACAATTTTATCTAATGCAGGTAGTTTTTCTTGCAGAAAAATTAGAGCAGGATTTGATCATTCTTTCAATATTATCGATATCAAACCAAATGGAGAGGTAATTACAAAAATAAAATCAATTGAGTCCAATGAAGAATCAATTTATATGAAAAAAAATCAGATAAAACCAAAAATTTATCATACAGATGATGTTCTCGCAAGAATAGTTCATACTGCAGATTCTCACGTTACTGAAACTTCAGAGTTTAGGCCCGAATTACTTGATTTAGCTATAAAAAGGATAAATCATTTGCAACCAGATTTATTAATCCATGCTGGAGACTTAACTAATGATGGTTTGCCTGATTCATACAATCGAGCAAGTCAATACCTAGATAAAATAAAATGCGAAAAAGTTATAGTACCTGGACCTCATGATCTTTTGCATTTTGGATCTGATCTTTTTGAAGAAATAGTTGGAGATCTAAATCCTTCATTTAAATTAGACAATATTAATATAATAGGAATAAATTCAGCCCAAGTTGATTCCCAAACTGGTATTATTGGAAGAAGTGGGCTTAAAAGATTAATAAATAAAGTAAATGGAAATAGCAATAAGTATAATATTGTAGTTTTTCATCATCATTTAGTGCCAATACCACATACCAGAGAAAAAGATATTATCGAAGATGCAGGAGATGTACTTAGAACACTTTGTGATCACCAAATTGATTTAGTGCTCACTGGACATAGGCATATAAGTTATTTAGCAAAAGTTGAAAATACAGTAATATTAAATGCAGGAACTGTATCTTCAAGACGTATACAAACTAGATATTACAACACATTTAATATAATTGATATTTTAAAAAATGGAGTTATTAATATACGGGAGATGAGTATAGGAACTGGTCTGCAGAGATTTATAGGAATATATGATTTAAAGAATAAAGATTTATGATTATTTATCTTTTTTCTTTTTTGTTCTTTTTGATCTTTTCTTTGATCTTTTTTTAGGTCTTTTTCCTCTTCTCTTTGATGTATCTTCTTCAGATTGCACAGAAGCCTTAGAAGCCCCCAAAACTAGAAGAAGTAATATTCCACCTGCCGCAGCACCAATTATTATAAATCTATATTTGTCAAAAAATGATTCTTCCTCTTCTGTTTCCTCTTCTTCTTCCCCCTCCTCTTCTTCCTCCCCAGGTGGCGAGAATAGTTTTAGTGTTCCACTATGATATGGGAGATATAGAAGAATTGAATTTCCTATGAATTTAGATGCATTAATAGATATATTAGATCCATTTATAAATACAAATACCCATTGAATCTCAGATGAATCTTGAATTATTATCGGAATCTTCTTTGCAATATAGGATGTAGTATTCACAAAAGAAATTTCAATATTTGCAGATGTTGCAGAAAACTCTGCTGCACCAATGATATTGCTATTAGTATTGTGAATTAAATTTACTCCTTTTGATGAGCTAATACCGATTGTATTTTGATACAATGAATTTGCTTCATCAAAATTAATTTGTGGAAAGAAACTTGAAATTGTAATATATTCACCAGCAACAAGATTGAATTCATCTCCTGTTGTTGCAACAGGATCAGTATAATTCCAAGTTCCATTTTGATAATTTATAAATAAAAATTCAGTGCTATTTTTAAACTCTAAAGTCACATCTTTGACAGGAACAGATATATTAACTTTAAATGCTATATGAGAGGATTTAACACCCATAACTATTGATTTAAGCTTTTTCTCAATTAATATTGCATTTTTATACTCAAGATTTAAACCTCCAAATACCAAAAAGTTGTAGATATCCCTATCTATTATATGCCAATTATCATCTGAATAAATATGAACTGTAGCATTTATGAGACCATAATATGAATCATTTAACGTGTCAAAATCAAAATAAAACTGAGGCGAATGTTGAGCTTCAGGACTATATGCATCTTTACTATGTTTAAGTGGATGAGTTGAATTTCCAAGATATGTTTCATTTGGCAAAAGCACATAAAAAGTAACATTTACCCCTATACCTTCATCATTATTTACTCGCACCCAAAGATTATTCTCTTCAATTGTAGCATTTATTAGCTCAATTTTGGGTCGCTTATTTAGGATATCTGAATTATAAGCTTGATTTTTAAGCTCTTCAATATTATAAAACCCAGATAAATTGGTATTTATAGAACTATCATCATCTTTAAATACAAAATATAGAAGTTTCCAATCCTCATTATCAACACTATCTGTGCTATTTAAGTCTCTACTTTCATTTATAAAATAAAAATGCTCCAAAAGGTTGTTTGTTGATGATCCATTATAAAAAGTATATATTGATTTAAATGTTGAATTAAAATTAGTTAAATTTAGATCCAAAGAGAAAGGTAAAATTCTAGATTCATTTAATTTAGTTCCACCCAAAGATGTTATCTGAACTCTAACTCCTAATGTTGGAGATCTATTGCAAGGAGTCTCAGGAAGTACACCTACAAATTCATAAGATACATTTCTCCAAAATTCAACTAAGATTGTTCCACCTAAAGATACATTTGATCCATTTACAATAGTTATATTAAAGTGAGTAGATGAAAGAGAAATTTCAGAGACATTTATAAGATACAAAGTAGCTTGAGTTAATGAAATAGTTTTATTTCCTGGATTTGATAAATTAGATATATTATATAAATACTTATCTGTTCCATTAAATGGAGCTATTTGTAGATAATAAAATCTAGATTCATTTAACCCTTCTAGATATAAACTAATATTTGCAAATTCATCCTTTATAATAGTAGCATTTTCCAAAAGTGTATCAAGATTATAAGAGGATGAAGCTACAACATTATCTATTGTGAAATTTAGAATTTTAAAACCACTGACATTTATCAAAAAACCACTAGGCCAGAGGGGATCATTAGTTGAGAAATTAATTTGTCCAGATACCCCCCCTTCATAAGAATAATTAAATGTAATATTGATTTCAATCTCTTGAGTTAAATTAGGTGCAATTGTATTATTTTGAGGATAGACTATTAACCAACTAGGTGAATTTGAATAATTAAAATGAAGTGTGCTATTACCACCATTTTTTAGATAAATCTTTAGAGTTATATTTTGTCCCAAATACGTTCTACCGAAATCAATCGATAAATTAGATTCATTAATCACAATATAAGGATTAAGATCATAAACAAAACCTAAAACAGAAATTGTTTGATTATAATAGGTATAATTATCCACAATTGTAATTAAAGATGAAATTTGTCCATATTCTGTACCATTGAAAGTTATATTAAATAGAGCAAAAGATCCATTACTTATAATATAATTAGTTAAGCTTTCCTGTCCATTTATTGTAAAATTTCCATCTAAAGAAGTAATATTAATTGCAAGTGGCATGTCAGTGGGATTTGAATAATTTAGAGTCCAATTATGAGATTGATATCTCAATACATTGCCAAAATCATGAGAATTATCTGCTTGATCAATACCATAATAATAAAGATTCATGACATAGCTTGATTTCATATTTGATAAATTACCCAAAAGATAGGTAAAATTGATTAAAGATTGAATGTATTTCGGACTATTTTGGCCACTTAAATTAATCGAATAATTAACTACATTATCTGAATTAAAAGAAATTACTGTTGAATCATATGCTGAAATTATATCATTCTCATCAATATCTGCTACAAGTTTTGATCCCATTGGCTTAGATGGATCCCATGATGTTTTTAGATTAATAAGCACAAAATCATCCTTATTTACTGCTTCACCTTCTGTTGTATCAATCCAACTAAGTGGTATATCAACTTCTAAATATCCATTATATGATTTATCATCTATGGGATATTGATAATCAATTACTATTTTGAGAGCTTTTGGAACTATTTTCTCCAATGCAGTAGAATTATATGAAGGATAATCTTCATCTGAATAATTATTATCTGTAATAATTTTATATGACCAATTACTAATAATTATACCATCAAAGGTATATAAACTCTGTTCTTCACCATCACCTAAATCATCCACAAATTTTATCCACTTAGGATCATCTTCACTATCTCTTTCATAAGTAAATTGAACTACAAAATAGGTACGATTTCCCAAAAATAAAAACAAATTATTATCATATTCTGCTAAAGTTAGCTCTTTAATTGATCCATTTCCAATATTTTCAAGAGATAAAAATTGTGTGCTAATTACTCCAGTTGGAAAATAAAGAGTCTTTACCATATCAGATATATTTAATTCACCTAAACTAGCATTTACTTTTAACAATGTAGAATTAAATTTAGAGACATATTCATCAATTTCATCTAAAGTATTATCTGGATCCACTAAAACTGAAATGTTATAGACCCCAAAATAACCAAATGGTATATAATATTCAATAGATGCATTTATCTGAGTGTTATTTGTGATATTTCCCATCCATTTTCCAATAAATGAATCATTTATAAAGAAATGAACTGTAACATTTGTAGCATTTAAGCCCCCTGAATTAATAATAGTTGCATTAATCCCTACATACCTTTCTGATAAAGCCCAAGTTGCATTAAATCTAATATTTGTAACATTTAGATTTGGACCATCTACAAAATAGGATATTGTCATATTATTGTTAGTATCATCTACTTCATCTACCTTATTTAGAGGATCTACAATTACAGTAATATTGCGCCCTGCTGTTGCATTCCATATAAATGTAGCATTTGCTAATGATCCGTTTGGAAGTAGATCTGCAGAAATTTCTACAGCTCCTATAAAATCCCCATCTCTAAAAAACGATACATTAACAAAATTAGTGTCTGTTACATTTAATTCTCCGCTATTTGAAATCTCAGCAGTTATATTTACTTCATCACCTAAATTAACATCCATCTCATAATAAACATAATTAATAGATAAATTAGGGCCCCTTACATAATATCTTTCTTTTCTGATATTATCTGCTTCGTTTAATTCACCCCATTTGTCATTATAGTCTGCCTTAATTGTAATATTTTTTCCAGCTGTCATATTAAAAGTAATTATTGCATAAGCATAATCCATCGAACTTACATCAACTGATTGTGAACCTATATAGAACACATCGTCCCTAAAGAAGCTAATATTAACCCCTGTAGCATTTAACTCTCCACTATTATATATCGTTGCATTAACTTCGACAATCTCTGATTTAACACCATCTACGGGATCAAATACAACATCAAAAACTGAAAAATTTGCACCAATTATATCTAAAGTAGTAGTTTTTTGATGATTTGAATAATTAAGATCCCAAACTTCACTAAGATGTTCTACTGTAGCAATTATAGTATTTAGGCCATAGACTGATTTCCATTTAAATGTTGAGATATTTCCATCTAAAGTAACATTTACAACTTGTGATGTGTAATAGCTAGTTGAATTTGCAAATGTGATATTCAAACTAACATTGACATTATAAGCCCAATCATCACCTTTATTTCCAACGTCTACAAAAATTAGAATATCTTTGCTCACATTGTATCTATTATTCCATGAAATTGAATCTACATAAATATCAGGATATTCTACACTTAAAGATGTGCTATTTTCATTATCTGTACGTAAATTCTGTGGCTCTGGGATTTGCCCTATATAATTTGCTCGAACTTTAAGTTCTATATTACCATTTACAACATTCCAAATGAAACTAACAACTTCACTACTACCATTTGAGATATTAACTAGATTATATCCAATATAATTATCACCACTACCATTATTATACCAAAGGGTAATATTTACATTTGTAGCATTAATATCGCCTAAATTATAAATCGTAGAATTAATCATAATAGGATCAGATAAATTTAAGTTATTGTGTTCCAAATTTGAGACATTCAAAGTTATTTCTGAGACATAAAAATCATACCAATGAACCACAAGTTCTGTATAATTTATATTATCTAATTCCCTAGATTCAACAATTTCATTATTATAATCAACATAAACTGTCAAATTTTCAGAATTATATTTGTCTGCAGTCCATTGAATTGAAACTAATTTTGAAGTATCTTTAGAGATATTAACCAATTTATTAGCTAATTCTATCCCATCAATACCCCAATAAAAAGATACAAGCACATTTGTACCATTAAATGTTCCATTATTTGTTATATTTGCACTAATATTGAAAGTCTGATTAAATTTAGGTTCTAATAAATTTGGAACTATACTAAAATTAATCTTCCCAACTAAGAAATTAGGGCCCAAAACACTAACTAAAGTTGAATTATTATTATTTAAATTATCTAATTCTAAAATTTCATTATCATAATCTACCCAAATTTCAAAAAGAACCGAATCGAAATCTTCAGATTGAAAATCATAAGTTAAATTAGCTAAATATGATTCATCTATTGCTAAGGAATTAATAATAGTGCTACCAATAAATAATTTGTTATTAAAATAACTCACATTAACACTTGATGCATTTGCATTGCCTAAATTAGTAATATTTGCAGTTATTTGTGTTGAATCTCCTAAAGTATGAACAGAAGAATTTGTAAATATATTTAGAACTTTTAGGTCTGGAAGTACATATAATAAAGTTTCATTAGCATTATTAGATTCATTTATCTCAGCTATTTGATTAGAATAATCTGCAACTACACTAATGTTATTTATACCATATGAAGAATTAATAAAAGTACTAATATTATAACTCTCGCCTACTGAAAGATTAACCACTTCAGAATACAACAAATCCGTTATATTGCTCCATAACGTAATATTTACATAAGTTGCATTATAATCTCCAATATTTTCGATTGTAGCATTGATTTGGAATTCAGAACCTTCATCAGGATATTTCTCACTAAATATTATAGATCCTACCGACAAATCAGATCCATTTACAAATATGTTTGTTGAATTATTATTATTTTTTTCATCTAATTCTAAAATCAAATGAGTTGGATCTACTTTAACTTGTAAATTTAGTGGCCCATAATTTTGTGAAACTATTTCATAGGTAAGATTTACTAAATAAGTTTGATCTATTGCTAAAGAATTAATATTTTGACTTCCAATATATGAATCATTTGCATAATAACTTACATTTACGTTTGTTGCATTTTGATTACCTATATTTGTAATATTAGCAGTAATGAGGATCGTATCTCCCAAAACATGAACAGAAGAATTAGTAAATATATTTAGAACTTTTAGATCTGGAAGTACATATAATAAAGTTTCATTTGCATTATTTGATTCATTTATCTCAACTATTTGATTAGAATAATCTGCAATTGCAGTAATATTATGAATACCACCCAATATGTCAAAATTGACAGATACATTTAATGATTCACTTGAAGTTAAATTAACAATTTTAGATCCTATATATCCAGATACATTACTCCAAAATGTAATATTTGCATTCGTAGCATTATAATCACCTATATTGCTTACTGTGGCATTAATTTGGATATATTCTCCTTCATTTGGAAGAGTATTGTTGAATTTTATACTACCTAATTTTAGGTCTGGACCTTTTGTTATAATTATTGTCGAATTATTATTATTTGATTCATTTAATTCTAATATATTCTGAGCTGGATCAGTTTCAACTTCAAAAACAATTGGACCATAATCAGTTGAAAAAAATTCATATGTAGAATTGGCTAAATGAAACTCATTGATCCCTAACTCAGATATAATTATGCTATCAAAATAAGAACCATTTTTGTAATAACTTACATTTATACTACTGCCATTTTTATTTCCTATATTTGTAATATTAGCAGTAATGAGAATCGTATCTCCCAAAACATGAACAGAAGAATTAGTAAATATATTTAGAACTTTTA
>CAYQAE010000039.1:0-321 GCA_964415445.1 uncultured archaeon
AGCTATATCCCAATTTACTTTTCTATAAAATTCTTTTTCAGATACAATTATATCTTGAAAAATAGAATCTCTAGGCATTACTTGTGGGTGGTTGTTAAATGGGACATGCCAATTTATATTTAGTATATCAAATACATGTTTTTTCATGTATTCACAAAAAGGATTATTTTTACCAAATAATCCATCTAAATTAGCAATTTCTCCTTTAATTTTTTTATTGTTGTTTTTTAGTTTTTCACAGAATCTAAAATAGATATTCTTATATGTATTGCCGGTAGGAACAAGTATATTCTTCTCAGAAGTTGCTGAATCTATCATCAT
>CAYQAE010000039.1:331-3725 GCA_964415445.1 uncultured archaeon
GCAACAACTTTTTCTATCTCTTCTCTATCTCCAATTATTATTTCAACCATATATTATCATTTTGTTTGATAATTTTATCAAAAAGAATAGACTATATTTTATGATCAAAAAGATCTCATAGATCTTTTATTTGTTTTAAAACAAAAAAGATGTAAAATACATCTAAAAACTTACATTTAGTAATTTATTAATTAGCTTTAAAAAAATATTTTTTCTTTTTAATTTAGTTAAAAAATCAGATATATATGGACTCGGCGGGATTTGAACCCGCGGCATCTGGCATGCGAGGCCAGCACTTTTGGCATAAGTTTTTAATTCTACCAACTGAGTTACGAGCCCAAAAAAATATTATTTAGAGAAATAATATTGATATTCGAAATGTTTAAAAGAAATCTAAATGTGGTTTATATACTTCAAAAAACATAGGTGATTATATGTCACGAAATATTATCATTGAAAATATGGAACAAAAACCTATTGAAGAACAAGCTATTGAATTAGTTGAAAGAAAAGGAATTGGCCATCCAGATTCATTGGCAGATGGTATTTCTGAGGCAGTAAGCCGTGGTTTATCCAAATATTACAAAAATAAGTTTGGAACTATCTTACACCACAACACTGATCAAGTTGAGATTGTTGGTGGTATTTCTAAGCCTAAATTTGGAGCAGGAAAGATGGAAAAACCTATTTATATAATTTTAAGTGGTAGAGCTACTGATGAATTTAAGGGAGAAAAAATACCTATTGATAAAATTGCAATAGATGCAGCCAAAAAATACTTGACAGAAAATATTCCTCATCTAAATGTAGAAGAAGATGTAATTTTTGAAAGCAAAATTGGACGAGGATCTACTGATTTACAAGATGTATTTGAAAGAAGTAAAAACAAAGTTCCTTCATCAAACGATACATCCTTTGGAGTATCCTATGCTCCATTTTCGGATACAGAAAAATTAGTACTTCAAACTGAAAAATTACTAAATTCAAAAGAAACTAAGAAAAAAATGCCACAAATTGGTGAGGACATAAAAGTAATGGGAACAAGAACAAAAAATCATATTGATTTAACTATTTGTATTGCTTTTGTCTCATCAGAATTAAAAGACATATCAGAATATGTTGAATCGACTAAGAAAGTAGAAAAGATGGTAAAAAACTTAGCAAAAGAAATAACAAATCATAAAGTAGATGTTTATGTAAATACAGGCGATGATATCGAAAATGAATCTGTATTTTTAACTGTTACTGGTACTTCTGCAGAAACCGGTGATGATGGATCAACTGGTAGAGGAAATCGTGCAAATGGGTTAATTACTCCAAATAGAACTATGAGTTTGGAAGCAACTTCTGGAAAAAATCCAGTAAACCATGTTGGAAAAATTTACAATCTTGTATCAATTGATATTGCAAATAAAATTGCAAACGAAATCAAAGGAGTAAAAGAATGTTATGTTCGACTAATTAGTCAAATTGGAAAACCTATTGATTATCCACTTCAGGCAAGTGTGCAATTAAATACCAATGGTACTAAAATAAAAGATTTAGAACCCAAAGTTAGAGAAATTGTAGATTCTCAATTAGCAAAAATTACAAATATTACTAATCGTGTTTTAGAGGGTAAAATTACAACATTTTAGAGGAATTTTTATGGGTTTATTTGGAAGAAAAAAAGAAAAAAAACCATGTGCATATGAAGGTTGTGACCAAGAAGCAAAAAATGAATGTAAAATCTGTTACAAACCTATATGTAAAAAACATACCAAAAAACTTGCAAGCGAAGCAGGTTTACGTTGGCAAGTATGTGCTGATTGTTATCTTGAGAGAAAAGGAAAAATTAAGAGAACTCGTTCTTAATATTTTTCTAATGATAATCTCTCCATGTATGTGAACATTTGGTGCATCTTAAAAATTTAGTAGCAGGTTCATCTCCCGATCTAGTTTGATATGTCCACCAATATGCTTTTTTATTTTTACATTTAGGACATTCTTCCCTGGTAGTGGGAAGTTGTTGTGAATCATTATCTAATTCTATTATTCCTTCTGATTTTTTTTGACTATAATCATCTTCTAAAGAATATGAATTTTTATCTTTTATCTCCTGTGTTTTATTGCATCTTTTACATCTTAAAATTCTCTTTTTACCATCTTTTTCTGGAACCATTAGTGAACTACAGTTTGGACAAAACTCCATTTTACAAAACACCTTATTAAACTACTATTTTTTCTGTTTTTTAAATTTATCTGCCTTTTTGAAAAAGTGCTAAACAATAGATCTATAAATTATTCTAAAACCTAATTTATGCCTGCCTTGTTCAAGATTTTTCTATGATCAAATGCAATTTTTAAATTTCTAATATTTTTAGTCCAATTTACTTCTTTTGCATCAGTATCTGCCTTAAGTTTTCCTCTCAAAACTTTAGCTAAAAAACAGCAAGTTACAATATGTCCTCTTGGGTCGCGTCCTGGTTTTGAGAACACACCTAATAAACTAGTTAATTCTACATCTATCCCTGTCTCTTCTTTCATTTCACGTCTTGCTGCATCTTCTACACTTTCATTATATTCAACAAAACCACCAGGAATTGCCCAATGATCTTGATAAGGGTAATTTTTGCGTTTAACTAATAAAGCTCCTTTTTTTTCATCTTTTACTATTATATCCACTGTTACTTTAGGGTTCTTTTCATATTCAGAAAGTAGAGTTGAAATTTTTGTAGATATTGAATTTATTTTAGAAGAAAAACTAAGATATATTCCTTTTTTGGATAAATCATAATGATATTGAGCTTTTTTAAAAAAATTATCATTTTTATATTCTTTAAGACCTATTAAAAAAGAACAATTAGAAGATCTTCTAATTAGACTTACTATTTTTCTTTCTGAAATTTTTTTTGTGGGATTAGTATCTGAAGTTACATATATTAAATTTCCATATGGGGATTCTAAGAACTCTTTGGGATCATTATAATGTTTTATTCTATTCTCTTTTTTTAATTTATTTACATAATTTTTGGCTTTTTTATTCTCTTCTATTCCCTCTAAATCTTGATTTGAGAAATTTATGCCAATTAAATTTTGTTCATGAGAATAAATTAATGAAGCAGCATCTGAGATGATTTCTTTTGCAGATGATAGTTCATTTTTATTTTTATAAATTACTATATTTGTATCTCCCAAATTAGGCTCTACCATGAGATTCACCACAAACTATACCTGTTGCAATAAGATGCGCTACTCTAATTGGTTCAGGAATTAAACCTCGAACTATGCAGCATTTAAGTATTTTTTCTACATCATCAAATTCAATATTTGCAAATTGAGTATAGATCTTGCTTTCTTTAAGTTTTATTTTATGTACTTTATTAGTTTTTTTTATCAATTTCCACCTATTTTC
>CAYQAE010000039.1:3735-6408 GCA_964415445.1 uncultured archaeon
TTCAAAATCATCAAAATTTTGCAAAGCTTTTTTGATATCATCATAATTTGGTTTCTGTCGAGTTACGGAGATCACTGAGAGGTTAGTTAATTTAGCTAGTTTTTCAATATCTACGATATTAAATCCAGCATAAGTTATTCCGTCTAGCATGATAATTCTAATTTGGTTTTTATGCTTTGATGAGTTGACCATTTTTGCAAATTTTTTTGTGGTATCATTTGAATCTATATTAACATAACAACTTAGAATACCATCTATTGATTTAGCTCCACGAAAAACACACCCTACACATAAGACTGATTTATCTTTTTTTAAATTAAATGGAGCATCATCAATTCCCAAAATACGAATTTCTTTTTTAATCTCCCAAAATTTCATTTTCTCGCATTTTTTCATATATTTTATCTAAAAGAAATATAAATGAAGATATAAATAATTGTTTTTGCTCATTTCTACTTTCTGAAAATCGCATTTTTTCAGATAAAATCTTTACCATATTTTGTATATCCATATTTTTTTTTATCCAGCAATAGAGAAGAATGGCTTCAACGATATTCCCTTTTTTGTGTCTAGTTTGTCTTCTTTTAATCAAAAAGCTAAATTTTGATTTTTTTAGAGATTCAGATAATACATAATTTGAAACATTTTTAGCTTCAAATTTTTTTTTGCTTTTTGTTATACTCAAAGAAAATACAAAATTAGTTAAGCTATCTCCAAGTTTTGAGAATTTATCAGAATAAATATTTTCTCGAAAATTTTTGTCAATTAATTCTTCTAATTTTAGATCCATTTTATTTACTTATTACTTTTTTAAATATAGTTGATATCTCTTTATTATCATTTTTTATATCTTCTGCAGCTTTTGCAATTATATTTTGGGGCTTTTTTTTACCTTTAACTCTAACTAATAATTTGGGATGTGCAACATATGGGTGTGATATGTCATAGGCTGCATATTCAACATTTGGATCATGTTGTAATTTTTCAGTAAGTAAATTACAAAATGTGTGATCTTCTCCTTTGATATCTATTTCTATACTATTTTTTTCCCGATTTGCTTCTATTTCCATCTTTATTCATCTCTTTTTTCAGTTTATTTAAGATATTTATAATATTTTTTTTCTCATCTAAATTGAATATTCTAACCTCAACCTTGTTGTTTTTTAATGTTGCCATAAGTTCTTCTGATTTTATTCTTTTGTGAATCTTTTTTATAAATACAATTGCTTGTTCTTTGTTTTCAAAGGAAAGAATTATCTTTTTCCTTTGGATCATCTACATTACTCCTCGACCATATTCTGGTGTTATTTTTCTGTATTGATAAAATCCACAAATTGGACATTCCAATTTTTTGTCTTTTTGAACTAAAGCTTTTCTACATTTTTTACAAAATGATTTAATTACACCAAAATCTTTTCCCATAATACCTAATTGATATTGGGAGCTAGTAGCATTTAATACTTTTGCCCTGATTACATCTCCCTCGCTGATTATACCGCTAAAATCTGCTACATAAGAATCTTTGATCTGGGAGATATGAAGCACTGCTAAAATTTTATCAGTCAAGACTTCTTTTTCACCTTCAATTTTAATAAGTTGCACCATTGCCATTTGTTTTTTTAATCTTTCAACTCTACCTATCACAATATCTCCTTTTTCAATGTAAGATAGTTTTTTTGTAGAACTAAGAATACTTATCTCTTTTTTATCTAAATCTTTAACTACTTTTCCGATTTTTGAAGAAAAAATCTTTCCATTTTTTTCAAAAGTATTTTTTCCAGGAATAAATTCTTCCAAAATTCCAATTTTATCCCCTGGCAATACTACATCATTATTTGTCTCATTCATCTAATCGCCTCTTAAAATTCTATATATATCTATTTTTACATAATATGAACGTTTTTTATGAAATTCATATGTATTTGGAATATTAAAATCACATGAAATGGTCTCTGTGATCTTACCACCTAGCTCCTTAACATACTTATTTATAAATTGTCTTACTTTTTCTGTTGATTTATGAATTGAGTATGTAACTTTCCCTAAATCCAGGGCTTTTTCTAAAAATAATTTATCAGAATGTTTTATTTTAGTACCAAAAGGCGGATTTTGAATTATTGTATCAAATTTATCGTATAGATCTAAAATATTTTTATTTTGCCACTTTATATCTACATTTGCTATTTTAGAATTTTCTTTTGCAACCCCAATGCTCTTTGGATCAATATCTACCCCTAATACTCTTTTTGCACCTAAAAACTTGGCTGCAATTGCAAACAGGCCTGATCCACTACCCAAATCGCAAATTGACTTTTTATAAATATCTCCAAAACTATCTGCCCACAAAATTATTTCTGAAACAATTTCGGAGGGAGTATGATATTGTTCTAATTTTATATCTAATTTTTTTAATTTTTTTAGCTTAGATAATTTTATTTCAAGGTTCTTTTTTTTAATACGCATATTTTTGATAATAGTATGAGAAATTTTTAACGATTTAAGTTTGAATCTATAAGCGATGAAAAAAATATTTCCATGGAGAAATTACAATTATTGGAGTTGTATCCAATGTGGAAGCTGTTGTTATAAAATAGTTAAACTAAGAGAAGAAGAAATTAAAAATGTTGATTCTAAGTTTATAGAAGTTATTGATTCATCCAAAGGCGATATTCG
>CAYQAE010000039.1:6418-17991 GCA_964415445.1 uncultured archaeon
ATTCGCTATAAAGAATATTATATTAAAAAAGATGCATTAGATAAATGTCCATTTTTAGAAGGAAAAAAATGTTCAATTCATAAAAAAAAGCCATATGAATGTAAAATGTATCCTTTTAATATCACAAGAATACCGCTGGCAAAAAGTGATGGTTCACATTTTGAAAAAGACGGAAAAATTTATTATGTCTATGTTTTAGGTGAATGTCATGGTTTTGGCCATGGCGAGGCTATTGAAAAAACTATTGAAAAGATTATTGATTTATGGAAAAATACAGAAAAGAAGGACAGTTTAGTTAAAAAAAGAAATTAGAATGTTTAGACTGTTCTAATTTTTTTATTTAAAATTATGTGGATTTAGATGAAAATATTATATGCAACAAGCAATTATTTGCCTCACACAGGAGGTATGGAAAATCATTGCCATAATTTATGTAAAGAATTGGTAAAAAAAGGTCATGAAGTAATTATTGTAACTAGTTGGAATCCTAAAGAATCTATAAATTATTTTGACATGTGCAAAATAATACGTATACCTACTACTGGAAAATTAGTTTGGTTTGGACCAAAAGGAGAATTTATGGGTGCACCTCTTATGTTTACTTACATGAGAGAATTAAGAAAAATAATTCTTAAAGAAAAACCTGATATCTTACAAAGCAATAATCCACATTGGTTATCTGAGCAGGCAAATGTAGCAGTTAGAGGATTAGATATTCCACATGTAGTAATGTTTCATGCAATAGTAGAATCTTGTCCAGAGCTTGTCACCCCTGAGTGGGGTCATAAAGCTTTTATCAAATTATATTTGTATACTATTCAAGCTGCTACCCTAAAAAGATGTACTAGAATTGTTACTTTAACTCAAAATTATGTAAATAATTTCAAATTTTTATCAAGGTTTAGCCATAAAATGAATATAATTCCTGATGGAATAAATATTAATGATTTTAAATTACCTAAAGGTAAAAACAGATGGGAAGGAATTGGTAGTCCTTTGATATCATTTGTGGGTAGGTTTGTTCCATATAAAGGAATTCCATATTTAATCAAAGCAGCAGTAGATATAAAAAAATCTTTTCCGAATGGCAAAATAGTAATAGCTGGCATAGGTCCACTAGAACCTCGATTAAAAGCATATTCAAAAATTTTTGGAGTTGATGATTATATTCATTTTGCAGGAAAAATTTCTCACAAAGATTTAGTTTCTCTACTTTATGCATCAGATTTATTTATACTTCCATCTGTAAATAATATGGAAGCTTTTGGGATAGTTCTATTAGAAGCGGCATGGTGCAAAACACCTGTAATAACTACTGATATATGGGGGCCATCTGATGTAGCAAGAACATTGGGGGGAATTGTTGTACCTAAAAAAAATCATAAAAAATTAGCTAAGGCAGCCATAAATCTTTTGTATGATAATAAGCGCAGAGAAATAATCATAAAACAAAGTAAAAAAGTTATTCTAGAAAAATATACTTGGAAAAAAGTAGCTGATAAATTTGAAAAGCTATATTCTTCTTTAATTGATTGATTCAAAATATATTCGGATTGTCTGCTATCAAAATATAAAATCCAGCAATGAAAAATGAAGTTCCTATTATCATAAAAAGCGAAGCTATACCCACTTGAAAATCAATCCATTGTCTAAAAAATATTGTAACATATATTAGCATAAATGAGAAGCTAAAAAAATCTGCCATAGGATAAACTACTGCAGGACTACCTTCACTTAATGCCCAAGTAAGTATTGGTTTTAATATGATTGCAGATAATACACTAATCATGATATAATAATTTGTTAAAAAATTTTTAACAAAATTTGTACTCATAGTCTCTTCTAGGTGAATTGAACCTCCCATATCCTCTTGAAGTTTATCTGCACCAAATTTTAATAAAATAAGAAAAATGCTATTTATTACTCCGAAAATAAAACATAATTTTACTGCTTTCCAACTAAATAATTCTTCACCAGTCATCTGTAAATTCCTCAGGATAATTTATTTTAAATACTTTAACTTCTGAATTTCCATATACTTTATCAAAATATTTCATTCCTTTTCCATCTTTATAAAATAACTTTGCATATACTGAATTTTTAGCTTTATAATTTGTATTTCCTAACATTATTGTAAAACTTTCTCTATCTTCTCTTATATAAAAACTCCAAGGTAACTCTTTGTAGAATAATTCATCGGTCCATGATACTAATCTTAGTCCATATCTTGTGCCCATATCTATATTTTTATCTGGATCTTCTTCAGATGCAATTTGGGCATAAAACAAAGTATAAGCTGGATAATATCCTGAACTAGGATAATTATTACTTGAATTTGACATATAGTATGTTTTGTTTCCATACCATACTTCCTCAAAAGTGTAAATATTCTTTGGCATGTAATAATTGGAGTAAGTATAGAAATTATCCCATGAATAGAAAGGATCCCATGAATCTGCTAACATTGCATAAGGATAATATTCTCCACTATTTTCATCTTTTATAATATATACATGGATGATTAATTGTTTTCCTCCAAAATTTTGAGGCCCCCAAAGATAATGCATAACAGTATAATTTCCATAAGGTCCAGATTGTCTATTAATTCCATATCTAGTTTGTTGTTTTGACATTTTCCAAAAACCTGCAAAGCTAGTACTTAGCTCTTCATGTGGTTGATCTGCATATGTAAAGTAATACCATAGAGCTCCCCAAATATCTGCATCTCGATCTGAGATCATAAAATATGTTGAATTATAATTATGTAATCTTTTAACTGCTTCATATTCGTTTGTAGTACAATAACTTGCAGACATATCAAAAAATCTTAAGTTGCATGGTCTATATCCTCCCCAATAATGACCATTATCCATAACTACGGCTCGCTCACCTAGGGTTTCAGTCCAATACCCATAGTCCCACCAGGATGCGATTACTGCATCTTCATGAGTATTTTCTTTCATCCAATCGAATGTTTTTACCCATCCTCCGCTTGCGCCATATTGGGAGGACCAATAAGTTGCATTAATTAAAAGGCCAAATGCACTTGCAAATAGAAAAGTGGATGCAGCAACAGAATCTATATCTGGAGTCCTAGTTCTTATAGCTTCATCAATGAATGTATTGTAGATCCACCCAATAGCTACACCCCCGAAAATAGTAAAGGGTATTATTGTAAAAAACATAAATCTATGTCCTTGAGTTAGCCCTACAAAACACAATAAACCGACCATTATCCCTAATATCTCAATTGATTTCATCTCTTCTGTTTTTGAAAAGTTATATAGTATAATAGATACTCCTAACATAACTAACATGAATTTTAATACCCCACTATTTAATACATTTAATTCCCAGCCACTTCCAGTTTGGTCATAAAAAACATCTCTTAGATAATATTCTGTAGTTTTTGTCTGTAGCTCTGAATTTGTAGGTCCTACAAATTCTTGAGTAGGTCCAACATCAATACCTAAGCCTAATGTATTTGGATCAATTATATAAACAATGACAATGGCAAAAATTACAGTTAAATTCATTTTTAGAACGTAATTCCATCTGTATCTAGAAATGTAGTGTTTATATCTAAAAAACATAAATATGGGGGATAATAATGCTCCCGTTACAATTAAAAATGTCCCTACTGCTTCAGATCCTTTTGGAAGCCAGAAATTAAATATACCTAATGTTATTAGGAATATTGACATACCAAAATAAAAATGATATCTTATAAACGTAAATAAAAAGACTACTGCTGCAATAATAATATATCCATACCAACTTAATCCTAACAATATTATTGATAGCGCCAAAAATGCTAAATATCTTTTTTTATCCTTATCTACTTTAGTAACAGCCCAAGCAATTAAAAACATAAACATCATTTCTAAGGCGTCAGTATCTGCAAATGCAACTGTGGTTCTATTTACGTAAGAGCCATAAACTGCTATTAAAAATGCACTACCTATACCTGTAGCTTCATCAAAAGATTCACTCATCATTTTATAAACTATCAATCCAGTAATTGCAGCAGCAATGGCAGGATACCATTTAGCGACTAAATGAACATCCCCAATTAATATCCCAAAAAAAGCAAACATGTAATGTAGTAAAGGCGGATGTAGTAAATTTTTACCATGGGGTTCTATTGGCGAATGCCAAGATAAAGTATCAATTTCAGGGCGTTCTGTGAAGAATCCATTATCTGCAATATATTTACCCATCCTATATTGAAAATAAGGATCCAAACCTGTTAAATATTGGTCTTTTGTATTTATTGCTCGTATTCCTATAGTTAGACCAAAAATAGCTAGCAAAATAATATATTTTGGTTTAAATATCCTTTTTATGGTCTCGATAGGTACAGTTATGATCTTTGAGATACTTTTTATATCCATAATTTATCACAATCTGAAAAATTATTTTTGCCCTACTTAAACAATTTTTATATTCCTTTTGATAATTTTTTTTATTTGATATTTTATTGATTTTGAAAATATTGCTTTTATGTGATTGATATGTCTAAATACGATCTTATTATTATTGGTGCTGGGCCAGCAGGTCTTACAGCAGGGTTATATGCAGTAAGAAAAGGGTTAAATGTATTAGTTATTGAAAAGCAATTGGAAGGTGGAAAAGTACTAGAAGCTTATAATATTGAAAACTATCCTGGATTTGTTGAAAAAATTAATGGAACAGATTTAGTTGAAAATATCAAGAAACAGGTCTTATCTCAAGGATTGAAAATAAATACTTTAGAAGAAGTAATAGATATAAAAAAAGGTAAAAATTTCTTTATTAAAACTTCAAAGTCTAATTATAAAGCAAAAGCTATTATCTTAGCATTAGGCACTCATTTAAGAAAGTTAGATTTAGAAGGTGAGTCTGAATTTAGAGGAAAGGGAGTTAGTTATTGTGCTACTTGTGATGGCCCCCTATTTAGAGAAAAGAACGTAGCGGTAATTGGTGGGGGTAATACTGCTGTAACTTCAGCTTTATATCTTTCTGAAATATGCAAAAAAGTTTATCTTATTCACAGACGTGATGAATTAAGAGCAGAAAAAGCACTAGCTGAAAAAGTAATAAATTCTAATGTAGATATTATTTGGGATTCAGTTGCAAAAAAGATAGATGGAGATAAATTAGTAAATAAAATAATAGTTAAGAATGTCAAAACAGACAAAACAAAACAATTAGATGTAGATGGTGTATTTATACTTATTGGATACGAGGCAAATAATATGCTTGCTAAAAAAATAGGAATAAATTTAACAGAAAATGGTTTTATTGAAATTAATAAAAAATGCCAAACAAACATAGATGGTATATTTGCTGCAGGTGATATTACTGGAGTAAGCTTGCAAATAGCAACAGCAGCAGGACAAGGGTGCACTGCTAGTTTAGAATCATATAATTATATAAAAGCATAAAATTTTAATTTTTGCAATAAAATTTAAGAAGACAAACTTTTTTTTAATTCTACTTTTAATAGTTTTTTTCTATACTAAATTAGCTATTAAATTTATATGAGGAGAGATTAAAATTGAAAGTTGAACTTACTTTACCGAGAGCAAAAACATGGAAAGATGCAATTACTGCAATATCTACTTTGATAGAAAGAGGTGATATGACTATATCTGAGTCAGGGGTTGTTATTAGAGCAATAGATTCGTCTCATATTGCAATGGTGGATTTTACATTACCTGCAGCTATATTTTCGGAATATTATGTAGAGCAAGAAACAGTTATTGGAGTAGATTTTAGAGAAGTAGGAAGAATAATGGCTAGATCTAAACCTACAGATCAATTAAAAATGAAATATAATTCAGAAAAAAATACATTGACAATTACTTTTATTGAAAATGCTTCTAGAACTTTTAATATACCACTTATTGAGGCTAAAGGTTCTGATCTAAAATTGCCTAAAATTGAAGGGCTTCATCAATAAAATTGTTAGCTGATGCTCTAAAAGATGCTCTAAAAGATGCAGATGTTGTGTCTGAATATGCAGAATTTGAAGCAAGCAGTGAAAAATTTATAATAACAGGATCAGGGGATAAGGGTACAGTTAAAATTAAATTGGATAAAGATAATGAAAACATCATTGATTTAAAAGTGGATGATGTATCTAAAGCAGCATTTTCATTAGGTTATCTTTTGGATATGACAAAACCAGCTAGTTCCACTGATATGGTTACTTTGGAATATCTTACTAATTCACCACTTAGACTCTCTTATGAACTCCAAGATGGTGGAAAGGTATTATATTTTATTGCTCCAAAAGTTGAGGAAGAAGAATAATGGAAATCGATTATCGGATTCTAAAAAACATTTTAAAAAATGAAATAGAGTCCGATAGTCTTACTAAAATAGATAAAGATTTCTTTTCTTTAGTTAAAGAATATATTCGCAGAATGGGCTTTAAAAAAACTAAAAATGAATTACATCAACAGTTATTAGATAAACAAATTGATGTATCGAAAAAAATATCTGAAGAATTGTTTAAAATCAGGCTACAGAAAACTTTAAATTTAGTAATTTTAGGCGATATCGATCAATACAATAAAATACTTACAAATGAAGAGAAATTTATATTTGAAAAAGTCTCTGAAATTGTAAAAAAAGAGAAACAATTAGCAATTGAGACTCAATCGCTAAAGAATAAACGATCAATCCCTATAAAAAATGGAATATTCTTAAAGATGTGTGATAAGGTTCCTAAAATAGCAGGTGTTGATAAAAGGGAATATGGTCCATTTATTCCACAGGATATTGTTGTCTTACCTAAAGATAATGCCAAAATATTGATAAAACGTAGTGTTGCAGAAGAAATTAAAATAAATTGAAAAAGTGAAAAATTATGAAGATTCCAAAAAACATGAGAAAATTATGCCCTTTTTGTAAAGAATATACAGATCAAAAGGTCGAAATAGTCAAAAATAGACCTCGAAGTGAATTGCGAGCAGGTCAGCGTAGATTTAGGCGTAAAATGAAAGGATATGGTAGTTTTCCTAGACCAAAACCAGAAGGTCGAGAAAAAACTGTACGAAAATTGGCTTTGAGAATGAAATGTACCAAGTGTAACAAAAAATATTCAAAAAAAGGATTTAGAGCTTCTAAATTTGAATTTGGTGATTAATATGGATTATAATATTCAACAACCTAAAACTAAATTTTTGAAAGTCAGATGTAATGATTGTGGCAATGAACAAGTAATATTTGGAGCTCCAGCTACTCAAATAAAATGTATTGTTTGTGATAAAGTATTGGCAACCCCAAAAGGTGGTAAAGGTTTAATTAAGACAAAAATATTAGGGGTGCTAACTTAGTTGGTTAAAAAAATAAAAAAGTGGCCAGATGTAGGAGAATTAGTTTTAGTCACTGCAAATAAAGTAATTCCACAGGGAGTATTTGTAAACCTAGATGAATATGAAAATAAGGAAGGTTTTATTCACATATCTGAAATTGCCTCAAAATGGGTTAAAAATATTAGACATTTTGTAAAAGAGGGTCAAAAAGTAGTAACCAGAGTTTTAAGATTAAACCCAAAATCAAATCAAATAGATCTATCTCTAAAGAGAGTTTCACGTGCAGCTAGACGTAATAAAATTTATTTTTCAAAAAGAGATCAAAAGACAGAAAAATTAATGGAATATGCTGCCAAGAAATTAAATAAAAGTTTAGATCAAGCTTATGAAGAAGTAGGATTTAAATTACAAGAGCATTTTGATGATATGTATCATGCTTTTGAAAAGTCACTTGATGAGGGAAGTAAACCCTTTGAAAAAGCAAATATAAGCCAAGATTGGATAAAAACTTTGGTTCCAATATGTCAATCATCCATTGAAAAACCTAAAGTTTCAATAAAAGAGAATGTTGAATTAAAATGCTATGAAAATGATGGTTTGCTTAAGATTAAAGAAATCTTCAAAAATACTCAAAATGAAATAAAAGATAATGGCTCTTCTGTTAAGATGTATTTTGTCGGAGCTCCGAGATATAGGATAGAAGTTACATCCAGTGATTATAAATCAGCTGAGAAAATTTTATCAGCGATAAATGATTCTCTATCGAATCAGATGAAAAATTTCAAAGGTAGTATTTCTTTTGATAGGCTTAAAAAATGAAAAAACTAAAAAAATGTGAATGTGGAAAGTATACTTTAGAAGATAAATGTCCTAAATGTGGGAAAGAAACATTTAGCCCCCATCCTGCTAAATTTTCACCTCAGGATAAATATGGTAAATATAGAAGAATGTTAAAAAAGAGAGTGAATTAAATGGAAGATATAATAGAAGTTCATAAAAAAAATATTAAATTAAAAAATACAATTTTTATAGAAGGACTTCCAGGTATTGGAAATGTTGGTAAACTTGTAGCTGAACATTTAATTGATGAATTAGGAGCAAAAAAACTTGCTACAATGTATTCATCTAATTTTTTGCATCAAGTTACTATAGAAGATGATAATACAGTCAAATTAATGAAGAATGATTTTTTTTATTATAAAGGAGAAAAAATTGATTTATTATTTTTAGTAGGAGACTCCCAACCAGTCCCTGCAGATAGCAGAGGACATTATGCAGTAATTGGGTCTATTCTTGATTTTATACAAAAATATGACTTAAAAGAAATTTTTACTTTAGGCGGATATGCAACAGGCAGACCTATAAAAGAATCAAAAGTTTTTGGAGCATCAACTGATATTGATTTGGTAAATAAATACAAAGAATATGGAGTAATTTATGGTAAAAATCCAGGTGGGGCAATTGTAGGCGCATCTGGATTATTAATAGGACTAGGAATGTTAAGAGATATTAATGGGACCTGTCTTTTGGGAGAAACTCATGGATATCTACCTATAGCAGATGCTAAATCAGCAGAATCAGTTTTAAAGATACTATTAGATATAATTGGTATTTCTGTAAGTTTAGAAGGTTTGCATGAGAAAGCAGAAAAAGTAGAAAAAATACTAGTAAAATTAAGAGAACAGATAAAGAAACAAAAAGGAGAAAAAACAGACGCAGACGACACAACAAAATACATTGGATAAACTTTGATCTAAAATGAAATTATTTGATTCCTTTATTATTTATATTAAAGGTTTACTTATGGGTATGGCTGATATTATACCTGGTATTTCAGGTGGAACTATTGCTCTTTTAACTGGTATCTATGAGAGATTAGTTAGTGCAATAAAATCTATTGATTTTAAGTTTATTCCTCTCTTTTTCAAAGGTAGAACTACTGAAGCCAAGACTAATTTTAAAAAAATAGATTTTAAATTATTTATACCTCTTATAATGGGTATAGCTACAGCTTTTGTTACTCTTGCAAAGATTTTATCATATCTTTTGGATAATCATGAAGCTATAATTTATGCTTTCTTTTTTGGACTTATTTTAGCTTCAGCTTTGATAATATCAAAGCATGTTGAGAGATTTGATTATAAAAATGTTTTTTGGTTATCGATAGGATTTATCCTTACTTTTTTATTTGTAGGAGTTGAACCGCTAGATGCAAATCATTCGCTTTTAGTCATTTTTTTATCTGGCATTGTTGCCATATGTGCGATGATACTACCTGGTATTTCTGGTGCATTTATCTTATTACTTCTAAATCAATATGAATATATGTTAGATGTTTTAAATAATCTTGAATTTATAGATATGTTTGTATTTATCTTAGGCGCTCTTTTGGGTATTACTACTTTTTCTAGATTTTTAGGTTATCTTCTGGATAGATATGAATCATTTACTATTTCTTTTTTGATTGGAATGATGCTAGGTGCTTTGCGACTTCCTTATAATAATATGACTTCTAATTATAGTTCGATTTATTCTGTATTTGTGGCTATATCTTTAGGTTTTACTTTGATAATTTTTATCCAATATCTTGCAGATAAATTTACAAAAGAGCAGGAAATATTAACACCATAATTGAAATATTCGACATTTGTCGAGTAAAAATTATTTTTTGCAAACGGTTAAATAGAGATAAATTATCACAAAATATTGATATTATGTATTATTCACAATGTGAAAATTGTAAGAAACAAGCCTTTATTTTACGTAAATGCAGTATCTGTAGCAGTTGGGTTTGTGATAAGTGTTTTATTTTAGATAAAGCATATTATTATGGTATTTGTGGCAAATGTTATCGTATGTCCCATATTGAACAACCAAAAGGAAATATTAGAAAAGATATGTGGTTATATTCTACTCCTTAAATTATATATAAGCTGCTCTAAGATGGGCAAGTGTTTTTTTACCTTTTTTTGTGAGTTTATATACTTTCTCACCTAGTTTTTCAATTTTTTTGTATTCAATCAGTTTCTTTTTATTTAATTTAGATAATTTACTATCTAAAATGTATATAGGAATACCTGTAAGATATGCCATAGTTGTTGTATCTAATTTTTTTTCGTTTAACCTCTTTAGAATATCGTATCCTGTCTCACCAAGCTCTAGATACATTTTAATGTTGTCTAAAAGTATTATGCCTTTTATTTGTTCAGTCATCATATATATTTTTGTTAATCAAAAGTTATAAACCTTTCACCTAAGTTTAATCATTTAAATCAACCAACATATATTGGTTTTTTTGAAACATATATACTCATTTTTCCTCTTTTTTTTTCAAGAAGAATTTTCATATAAGCCATTGCTACATAATGAGTTAATAATATCTCGGAAGTCTTAAAATAAGATAGTGTAGGTATTCCACCTATAAAAACAATTTTTCCTTCAAAATCATCAATTTTAATTTCAATGTAGCCTTGAAAATCTCTTTTTTTTGCTTCATTTAGAAATTCTTCCAGTGCTTTTTCGTTTATTTCAAGCTCTTCTCCTTGTTTTTTAGAGTTAGTATTATTTACTATTACATCTAGCATGGTCTTATTTACGATATTTTCATCTAGCTCATAAATATCTATTATAGTTCCTTTTTCATTTTTTGCTTTATCCAAAAGATCATGAGCATCTTTTCCTAAAAAAAATTTTTCATCATGAGTAAATACAGAAAATACAATATCTCCACATCTTAAAAAAGCAAATCCAATCCCATAAGTTGTTTCTAATCGTATATATCCGCTCAAATTCATTTTTTTTACTTTTTTAAATAAGCGATTAATATCCACAAATGTAACTTTCATCTTCTCTTGTATTGGTTTTCCTTTTGGTATTTCCATATAATCAGCCTTTTTGAACTTTAATTTTTTTCATTTTTTGTAATTTTTTTAGATGATCAAGATATGATTTTACACTTATGTTTATATTTCTCTCAGCTAATTTTTGATATATTTTTGCTGCTGTTCTTTTTCCATTTGTCAAATAAAATATCATCCTTTCTGTTTGTTCCCAATCTTCTGGCAGAGATTTAATATTTTTTTTCAATTTTATAGATTCTAACCATTTTCTTCCGGCTCTTTCAGGTCCGTGTATCATCTCTAAAATATCTTTATCTACTGTAAATATATCTATAAATAAACTAGTTTCTTTTGTTATTTTTGAAATATAATCTAAAGCCCTCTCTCCTCTTATACATGTAGTTTCAGCCCCATAGATACTACTTACTAT
>CAYQAE010000040.1:0-17330 GCA_964415445.1 uncultured archaeon
TGTCACTTCTAGATAACAATATTGTTATGTAGAGAATATGTTATAAACACTTAAAAAAGTACTTGACAAAAAATATGCACAAATCATAATTTTGTGCACCGATTTTATGCATTAATTTTAATTTTGTGAAAAAACACAATTCTCAAAAATAATTCAAATTAACCTCTAATTCCCGTCAAACCTCTTTTTGAACCTTTGACAGTGGATATTAAAACTTGTAGACTTTCTTATATTTATCAATTACTGAATTTAGTGCCCTAATAATTGCTGAGCATACTGCTTCTTTTTGTCTATCATCTTGTTTTCTAAATATTTTAATATCAGATCTGTAAGATATTCTAAGTTGTTCTAGCTCTGCTAATACTTTTTTTCTGTCTTTGGTATTTCTCAACAAATTTGTAGTATGATACAGTGCTTTAATTACTGCAGAATGTTTTAATTCTTCTTTGGTGTTGTTTGAAAGTTTTGCATTTCTGATTTTTTTCTCATGGGTATCAATTGCTCGATTTAGAAAAGATAACATTGATGTATCTTTCCTTCTAAGATCTAGATCCATTTTTGCTTGTACTCTATCTAGGGATGGTTCTTCTGTCTCATGTACAGCTTGTTGTACCTCAGCATGAATCTCATCTAAGATTGAGCTATCATATGTTTTTGTATCTTCTTCTTTTCTTTGGGGTACGTATCTATCATAGTCTATCTTTGGAGCTTGGATGTTACTTTTTAGCTCTACATTTGAATATTTTAGTTTAACTCTATTTTTAACTAATACATATCCAGCTAGTATTGCTAATAATGTTGCTATGGTGATAAATCCAAAAAAAGCACAAGAGAAAGACGATATTCAAAAATAGTTTTATTAATCTGGTTAAATTTGAATATTATTTTTAAATGATTATCAACAATCTCTAATTTTATTTATCTCTATAATAAACAGATCTATTTATAACTAAAAGATTAAAAGTGTGAATACAATTTTTATTTATACCATGAATTATTTTCCAATTTTGATATTTTTGGTAAGTCTTGGTATTGTTTGTGCTGCTACAGAAGAGATTGATCCTGATTATGTTTATTTTTCTTATAATGGGTCAAATGAAGTTGATTTTGGAAATATTACTGATGATTTAATTAATGGTAATTTTTCATATGATCCGATTTATAATATTAGTTTTGGTGGTTATTGCGATGGTAGTACATTTTTTTGTAAAAATTCCAGTGGTTACACATCAGAATTAAGTTCTTCTGATGATAATGTTTTACCTTTGGGTGCAGGGGAATGGATACATTTTAATTTTACCAATATTCAATTTTGTAACTATTCTTTAGTTTTTGAAATAGATGGGGGTGCTACACCTCGATCAGGATATTTAAAATATGATAATGGTAGTTTAGATAACTCCGGAGATGTTCTAAATTCTTTCTCTATTTCTACGGATGGTGATGCAAATTATAATATTTCTATAAATGTCAATTCTTCAAATCCTAGTTTTGATTTGTCTTTTTCAGGATCAATTGGTGGAGTAGACTACATAGCTCTCTCCACAAAAAACAATCTAATCCACTCAAGATTCAACACAACCTATAAAAATATCTTTGATAGCGCAAATTTAGTATACAACTTATCAATCAAAAATAATAATACCCAAATGGATGTATATAATTCATCAAAAGATAATATTACTTCAAAAATTAATACTACTATCTTAGATAAAGGAAAGCATCTTGTAAAATTCAATATATCCAATTATATATCTAATAATAATATCTCATACTTTGATGCATCTTTTAATAATTCAGTATCGATTAACTCAATCTATGTTGAGATCATAAATAAACCAAATATATCTGCTAATTTTACATCACCCCTAGATCCTATCCAATATGAAAACGTCACTTTCACTTGCAACGTTACCTCATTTGATCTAAAAAATGTAACAATTGTAATTGAATCTATGAGTTTTTCAATGAACAACTTAAGCGATACTAAATACCAAAAAATTCATGTTTTCTCAACTGAAGGCTTAAAAGAAATCCAAATTATAGCCTACGATAGCGATGGAGTATCTTCATCTATTAATTTCTCTGTAGATGTTACAAAAAATAATATGCCCTACCTTTATGCACCTAATATCACAGAACTTAATCTAGAACTTCCAAATCCAACTATTGTAAAAATCAATGCATCAGATTTAGATAGAAATATATCAAAAGTTAATTTTACTATCTATCCTTCAAAAATATCTTATCCTGCAAAGTTGTATGGAAATTCTACTAATGGTACATGGCAGACAACTATTAATTTCCAAAATCCAGGAAATTATAGCATAAATGTAACTGCTTGGGATAATCTAGGAAACTATTCTACATATAATCTCTCATCAGTCTATGGCTTAATATATGTCAAAAACCCTAAACCAAATATCTATTATAAAAATATAGATAGATCTACTATCTATGTAAATGAATCAATACTAGCCCAAATTAATGTATCTGACAATAGTTTTTATGTATCTAATACTACCTTTTTGACATATAATTCAAGCGGATCCCAATTTTTGTATAATGTCTCTTTGTCTGAAAATAATACTGACGGCAGATGGCAAACATATCTAAATTTTACTCAAATCGGAAACTACAGTATCTATGTAGTCTGCTTTGATAATTTAGGGAAAAATAGTTCTAAATTTATCTCAAATATCTCAGTTTTGAATGTCATACCTAAAATTATAAATTTCACCTATTCAAAAGAATCTATAGGTATGGACCAATCTGTAGGCAAAAATTATACCTACAGAATTTATATCGACAATAAAGTCGATGTTATAACTTCTGCTGATCTTTATCTAACTAATAATTCTTATTCTATGTATTTGGGCCAATTGTATAATGAATCTTCAGATAAATTTGGATATTGGAATAGAACTTTGCAAATTAAGGAAGATCTCCCCTATCTAGGCAAGTGGACTCTTGTAATTAATGTAACTGATTCAAGTGATTCTTATAGTTTTTTAAAAACAAATATAACTATAGGAGATTCTATCTCACCTTCTAAAATTGAAGAGACACAAATTACAATATCACCTGATAATCCCACCCCTGATTCTGGCCTAGTTATTAAAGTTAGAGCATCTGACAACTACAAAATAAAACGGGTCTATATAAATTATACCCTCTCAGACGGTAGATCTTTTTTGAAAAATTTTACTTATGATTTTGAGAGTCAAAAATATGTAGTTACTATTGATAATTTAGTTGAGGGTCCACTTAGCTATATTATATATGTTGAGGATATGTATAACAATACTGCATCATCTGGAAGTTTCCCACTAAAAGCGAATATCTTAGGGGTTGAGAAAGACAATAGTAGTTTTATAAGCAAAAATCAAGATTATATTCTCCTTTTTTTAACTTTAATTATATTAGGTGCTGCATCAGTCAAAATTGGATATCCTAAGGTAAAAGAGAGAACTAAATTTATTAAGATGAAAAAAGATCTAGATAAAAAAAAGGGCATTTTGTTAGATAATAAACAAAAGTTAGGAATATCAACTTGGGACTATCTAATTCCAAAAAACGGTGGCATAGATCGGCCTAAATCTGTCCTAATTTCAGGTGAGAAATCTCAAAATAAAGATTTAATATTACAATCTGTGGTCTTAGAAGGCATCAAAGAAGATGAGAGAGTAGTCTTTGTTACAAACCACATCCCTAAAAAAATTGAGAAATATTTAGGTCGAGATAATTTCTATCTTTTGTATGTATCAGAAGCTGATGAGGAGATACCTAAAAAAGATGGTATTTATAAGGTAGCAAGTGGAATAAATGATCTCCTATATCAAATTGAGTCATTATCAGTATCTCAAAAACTAGATAGAATAGTTTTATCAGAGGAAGCTTACAATATTATCTATAGAACTTCAATTTCTAATATAAAGAAGGCTATCAAAGATTTAGTTAGACAGTCTGGATCTCCTTCTGTTTTTTATTTCTCATCAGATAACAAAGACGATCAAAAGAATTTGACTTTCAGAGAAAATACAGATATCTCACTTGATATAATCAAAAAAGGTAAAAATACATATTTATATACTTATATCCAAGATGGTGAATATAGAGATCTTCCAATTAAATTAGATTCAAAAATATTACAATATGAAATTCAAAACAAAATAAAAGATTCTAAGATAGATTCAGAAAGTGAATCTTTTGTTGTAACCAAGGATAAAAACAAGGCAGAAGTAGGTATTTCCTCTATTGATTATATAACTTGTGGTGGTATTCCAAAAGGGTCTCTATCTTTTATATCCACTCAAAACATATCTAAATCTGAAAAGATCCTTTTCAATTATATTGAGAGGGGTATAGATAATAATGAATATGTAGTTTATGTCACAGATACCTTGGAGCCAAAATATAAAGCTATAATGACATCAAATAAGATTATGGCCATAGCTCATACTCTTACCTTTAAATCATCTCGAGTAGTTGAATCTACCCCTCATATCTCTTCTATTTCGGATTTATTATCTGATTTTTTTAAATATAAAAGAGATACAAATGCAAGAATAGCAATAAAGCAGCTATCTCAGCTTATAAATTTAGATGGAATTGAAAAAATCTCTGAATTTTTATCAATGCTAAAAAATAATGTTGAAGGCACTAAAATTAGTGTTTTGATGTTATATAATCCTCTGATGCACAACGAAGAGATAGTTGAGAAATTAAAAAATATAATTGATAATGAAATTGAAATTACAGATCGTGAGAAAGTTAGAGTATTGAAATTTAAAGATAATAAATTTATAAAAAAATCACAACCACTTTAGTTATATTTATATGAAATTACATTTATTAATAAAATTTACAGATGAGTAAAATCATCTTCTCTATTCAAGTTAGAATATTTTTAATACATAGGTATTATTTATTTTCAAATTAAGAGAATTCATAGACTTTTTTGATAAAAATAATCAATAAAAAATTTGAATAAAATATGGATCAACATGATTTAGTTTTATGGCAAGTTGAGGACCATGACTATCATTACATCGTTTTAGAAGAAGGTGAAAACCCAAAAAAAGAACTTATAGATAATTCAACACCAATCGGTGAAATTACAAAAAAAGAATATTATATTCTTCAAAAACTTGGAATAGTTGAAAAAAGTAAGAACTTCAAAGAAGAGGAACCTGCAGAAAAAAATGAAACAGAGACGAAAAAGCAACTTTGGTATTGCTATGATAATATTTGGCCATGGAGAAAAAACCTCTATTTTCTTTCTCTTCCCCTAGATAAAATGCCAGAAGCTGGATGGCAACTACCTATAAGAATAGACCTAATTACTAAAGAAGAGGAAGAGGTTTTAAGAAAATTTCTTATAATCGAATAATAAATTATTTTTTTATTTTTTCAAATTAGATATTTATATAAAATTCATCCCTATCATAAATGTGCAAAATAAATAATTTAAGAATTATATTTTTGGAGTTGATAATTATGCAAAATACATTAGAAAAATGTCCTACAGGTGTTTTAGGATTAGATGAGATGTTAGATGGAGGTATTCCTCGTGAATGGGTTGTTTTAATATGCGGTGGTCCAGGTGCAGGTAAATCTACTTTTTCATTGCAATTTATGTATAATGGGATAAAACAATATGGTGAAAAATGTCTTTTGGTGCTTTTAGATACTCCTTGGCATCATCTCACTCGTGAATTTAGGACTATAGGCTGGGATTTAGAGGCTTTACAAAATACAGGAAAGTTAGAAGTAATCGATTCTGCACCATTTCGAGAAAAAACTATGACAGATAATCAATTTTTCTCAGTTACACCTGCAAAAATTACTGATCCAAAATTCAAAGTAGAAGAAGTTATTGGCTTAATTGAGAGCAAAATTGAAAAGCATAAATATTTTGATAGGATTGTTATTGATTCTTTGGGTGGTCTTAAATTTGCATTTCATGATGAGGCCATGTATCGAGATAGTATACGTGATCTAATTGATTTTTTGGCAGATACTAAATCTACTACTTTAATCTCAGCAGAATTAAATGCAAAACAAGTTGAAGAAGAGTATCATCCAGAACAATTTCTAACTCATGGAGTAGTTTCTTTGTATTTTTTCAAACATAAAGAAGATCGAATTCGTGCAATTGAGATATTGAAAATGCGTGGAGTAGATCATACTATTGGTCTAAAACCATTTAAAATCGAAAAAGACAATGGTATCGTGGTCCAGCCAAAGGGTAGAGTTTATCTTATAGATAAAGAAAAATAAAAAAAGAAAAAATTGGATATTTTTACTTAAGTTGCAAGTCTGTAAGTTCAAAGCTATATGAAATAGATCCACCTTCTTTGCTATCAAATCCACTGAATCCCAAGTACAATGGTATTGGACAATCTGTTGCAATTGAATAGTTTATTGTTGATGCATTATCTGATTTCCACTGTGTTGTGACGCCAACTGAAAATGTGTTTAATGTAAGATCTCCATAGGATTTTGTGCCTTTTTCTATATCTATGTTTACTTGATAAATATTAGCAAAATTCTTTTCATAGTGTGCTTCACCTTTTAATGTAACTGATGCTGCACCGCGTAAGAACCATTGTCCAAATCTCATTGTTGTTCCATATAAATTTCTTAGAGCTCTTTTGTATATCCATCCATTTTCAATTTCAGATATTGAAATGCTTCCGTTGGTTATATTTACATATCTTCTTTGTGTTAAAATATTAGCAAATTTAAATCCAGGTATAACTCCAAATGGTCTATGATAAGTCCATTCTGTTCCATTTGAATCGGTATAGTCAACACGTTTTGCGATAGTCCATAAATTGGTAAAATCTGGTGTCAAGTTTATTGGAATATATACTTTAACATATATCCAATCTGGAAAACTATTGTTTGCATCATCACGCGGCACTGTAATGTTATGTGCTACAATAAATGCCTCTTTTTCTGCTGAAACTGTCTCCCAGTTTAATAAATCTGTTTTATTTTCTCCTTTAAATTTAACTGTATCTTTTCCTAGATATTCGCTATCTATAATTAGTGTTGTAACTTCTCCATTATTATTTATTGTTTGGTTGTATGTAAATTTATGTATTTGTCCTGTCTCTGGTGATGTTGGTGCATATCCAGGAGCACCACTTGTTTCAGAATTAACAGTTGATGAAAAATCAAAAGCTGCCCAAGTATTATCTGTAGTAGATGCATCATCATCGTCATCTCCTAAACATCCTAGTGGTACTATTGCAACTAAAAATATTGCTACTAAAGAACTAATTTTTGCAATTGATTTCATATTTTAACCATAAGCTAGTTCTTTTTATATATATTTTTAAAAAAGAAAGAGAAAGCTGTATATTCATTTATTCCATAGTGGGTTCTCTACTTTTGTATCTAACATTTATAATTAGATCTTTTAATCTAACAAGATCTGAATTAGGATCTACTAGTTTTTTCTTGCTACCTTTTGTAAGTGGTACAGCTTCTATCTCTCCACTTCTTAGTGATACCATATTTCCAAAGTCACCGTTGTCTACTAAATCCATAGCATGCATACCAAATCTTAAACCTAATACTCTATCATATGCGTTGGGCGTGCCAGCGCGCATGGTGTGGCCTAAAATTACATCTCTACATTCATATTCTGCATCATTTTTTTCAAATATCTCTTTTAGATCATCTCTTAATTTTAATTCATCAACTAACCTTTTTGCCATATTTAGTTTTGCCAAAAGTGGATTTCCAAATACATCTTTTGGAAGGTTATCAATAGTCTCCTTTGATATGGTCTTAAAATCATGATTTAGTGATCTATCATTTGGATATGCACCTTCTGAGCAAGCTATTATGTGATATTTATATCCTGATTGAACTCTATTTTTTAATACCTCAATTACATCTTTTTCTAAATCAAAGGGAGTCTCAGGAAGTAAAATTATATCTGCACCAGTAGAAATTCCACTCATCAAAGTTAGCCAACCAGCATCTCGACCCATAACTTCAACTACAAATATTCTCTGATGTGATCGGGCAGTTGTAGTAACATTATCCATAGTATTTGAGGCAAGCTGCACAGCAGACCAAAAACCAAATGTATAATCAGTATTTGAAAGATCATTATCTATAGTTTTTGGAACACCTACCACATTAGCTTTAGCATATTGATGCATAGCATTTGCAACACCTAATGTATCATCTCCTCCTATTGCAATTAACGCATCAATTTTTAATTTGTCAAATTGTTTAGCCATCTTCTCTGCAACTTCTTTTTTGAATTTATCTCTCTCTTTTTTGTTTTTGTATTTTTTAGCATCTTTATATGGATTGAATCTTGATGTATATAAAATAGTGCCTCCTATTGTATGTAGGTCATCATGTTCTGAGATTTTAAGTGGGACTTGGATGTTTTCCATAAAACCTTTCCATCCTTTTTCAATTCCTACAACCTCATGTCCTCCTTCATATGCTTGTAACAATACCCCATATATTACAGAATTCAATCCAGGACAATCTCCGCCGCCTGTTAATATACCTATCTTCATAATTATCATTCCTTTTTGATATTTTTATCAATTTGTAAACCCAATTGGTTTTGATTTTATAATTTTTTGCAGATTCAAAAAAAGCAGAGAAACTTTCTAAATATGTTTTTAAACTTAATTTTTGTAATTTTTATCATATGAATTTAGAAAAGGATGGTTTTTATACAAATGGGAGAAAATCATATTTATTTTCAGGTGAAATTCATTATTTTAGAATTGAGAAAAAAAATTGGAAATCTATACTTAAAAAAATGAAAGATTGTGGTCTAAATACAGTCTCTTTTTATATTCCGTGGGCCTGGCATGAATATAAGGAGGGAAAATTTGATTTTAGTGGTAAAACTGACCCAAAGCGTGATTTAATTTCTTTTTTAGATTTAACAAAAGAACTTAATTTTTATACAATTGTAAGACCAGGGCCTTACAATTTCGCAGAACTTTTATATAAAGGAATACCTAAGTGGTTCATAGATAAATATCCCAATACTTTGATGTTAGATGATTGTGGTAATATTTTTGGAAAAGATATAGTCTCTTTTTTACATCCTATATTTTTAGAATATACAAAAAGGTGGTATAACAAAATATTACCTCTATTGAGAGATTATCAAATTCCAAATGGAGGAAATATTTCATTTTTACAAATTTGTAATGAAATTGGATCTCTTCCCTTTTGGCTTGGTCAATATGATTATAATCCAGAAACTTTAGGATTAAAAGAAGATGGTATCTTTCCTAGATGGTTAGAAGACAAATTTGGTGATATTAATACTTTAAATCAAAGATATAATTCAAATTATTCTCAATTTTTAGAAATAGAACCTCCAAAAGGCGCATGGCGCGATAAATATGAACTTCGACGTAGAATTGATTGGGATGAGTTTTATGTGTATTATCACAAAAAATATGTTGATATTTTGTATAATTATATAAAAGACAAAGATATAGATGTACCTATTCCTCTAAATATCCCTAATCCACATGAGACTATGAGATTTAGAGATATATTCAGATCTTATAATCCAAAAGAGGTGTTTTGTGGATATGATTTATATTATGTATTTGGAAGAGGTATGGATCATGAATCTTTATCTTCTCTAGCTGTTTTTGGGATGGAAATGTCAAAGATATTTTTTGATGTGCCTCCATCTATTTTAGAGTTAATTTGTGGTTTTTTCAATGACTACCCTAGAGTCTATCACAACCAGCTTGATGTATTTTACCATACTTTATTTGCACATGGTCTGGAGGGAGCAAGTTGGTATTTATTTGCAGGTGGCAAAAATCCAAAAAAATTAGGCGAAACTAGATATCACTATTGGCAAGCACCTATTGGACCCGATGGTGAAATAAATAGATCATATTATGTAATAAAAGATTTAATTAAAAAATTAAAAGAGAAAGATGTCATAAATACCAAAAAAGTTTATGATGATATTACAATAGGTATAAATACAGACAATTTTTTTGGATCATACCTATATCGTAAACTTAATGCATCAGATAAATTTATAGATCCCAGAGAATTTTATGATTCATTTATGCACCTTTTTTTGACTTTATTTGTAAATAATATCTACTACAGATTAGTTGATCTTAAAAATATAGATAAAAAAGATCTAAAGAGACAAAAGTTTCTTTGGGTTGTATCTACTGAATTTATGGATAAATCTATTCAGAAAAAATTAATTGAATATGTAGAAGGTGGTGGTAATCTTATTTTAAATCCGACCTGTCCTAAGTTTGATCAAAATATAGAGAAGACAGATTTATTTTCTTCTATCCTAAATATTTCACAAAAATCTATTGACACATGCCAAATTGATATTCTAGGTTATGAAGATGTAAATGTAAAATTTACACATGAGATAGAAAGTAGGGATGATTTAGAGATAGTTGCAAATTATGATGATAAAAATTTAGGATTTATTAAAAGAATAGGAACAGGTAAAATTTTATTTTTAGGTTTTATGTGGGAATATAAGCATAAATATCAAAGTAGGGCAATTCTAGATTTATTAGATAAATTTGGATTTAGACAAAATATAAAATGCGATGAAGAAATTCAAATAGTAAAAAGAGAAGGTAAAAATGATCTTCTATTTATGATTAACTATCACCCTATTGATATTGAATTTAGTTATAGTTATTTTGGAAAGAAATATTCAGATAAGTTGGATTCATATGAATGTAGGATATTAAAATTACAATAATTAGATCTATTTTTGACAAACGTCATATTTTTAAGGCATAAAATATATTATTTTTCAATTTCAAAGATGGCTTGGTCGTCTTTTTATATCTAGATTAGGTTTATTTAGATGCTTTTAGCATTTTTTTGGATTTATAAATAGATTTTAGTTAAATGAATAATAAAAAGATTAAATCTCTAAAATTTTTTAGATGGATTATTATAATAAGTGCATTTTTTTTAGCATTTATTGCAATTAATGAATCTTCAATATTGCTCATGATTTTTGCATACTTATTAATTTTAGTAGGTCTTTCATTGCCATTTTTTGAAAATTAATCAATTTTTTATTTTTTTAAAATAGTTTTTTTCAATATATAAATAAAATTAGGATAGTAGAGTTTTATCTAGTATATCAACTACAGCATCAGCTGTATCTTCCTCTTCAAAGAGTACTTTTTTGAATTTTTCAAACAAAGACATGATATACCACCACAAGCAGATATTAAATCTGCACATTTTTGTTGTTTGAGGAGTGACACAATGGTTTATTTCCATTGATGAGCATGAACATGACTAAAATCTAAATAAAATTGAAAAAATTTAAACCTAACAAAATAGTCTTAATTTAGACCTGTTTTGTTCCCTCAGGAACATTATTACGCAGCTGTTTAAGCCATTCTCCATCGCGTAATTTTATCAACAATGTGAGTTTTTATCTTATATATATTATAGAGTTACCTACTATATAAATCTTTCATTTAAACTAAGAGTTTATTGTTTATTCAACAGAAGATAGTTTTTTTTAGGGTTTTAAAGAAATAAATGTTTTCATTTTTTGTTATATTAAAAATATAAATAGAATCAAATTTTTTCAAAATAAAATTAGGTGTCTAAAATGGTGAGTTATAAGGAATTAGGATTGGTAAATTCAAAAGAAATGTATAAAAAGGCAATACATGGCGGATATGCAATTCCAGGGTATAATTTTAATAATATGGAGCAATTGCAAGCAATAATAAAAGCATGTGTTGAGACAAAATCTCCTGTAATTTTACAGGTATCAAAAGGAGCTAGAGCTTATGCAAACCAAACTCTACTTAGATATATGGCAGAGGGCGCAGTAGAGTATGCAAAAGAATTAGGGGAAGATATCCCAATTGCTCTTCATCTAGATCATGGAGGAGATTTTGAGATTTGTAAGTCTTGTATTGATATGGGATTTAGTTCTGTTATGTTTGATGGATCTTCTCGCCCTTATGAAGAAAACATTGAAATTTCTAAAAAAGTAGTAGATTATGCACATTCTCAAGATGATTATGTCACAGTTGAATGTGAACTAGGAGTTTTAGCCGGTATTGAAGATGAAGTTCAAGCAGAAAAATCCACCTACACTAGACCTGAAGAAGTTATAGATTTTGTAAAACGTACAAATTGTGATAGCTTAGCTATATCTATTGGCACAAGCCATGGTGCAAATAAATTTACTCCTGATCAATGCACGAAAAACGAAGAAGGTAAATTAGTGCCTCCTCCACTTAAATTTGATATATTAGAAGAAATTCAAAAGAAGCTCCCAGAATTTCCAATAGTCCTACATGGATCTTCCTCTGTTCCACAGGATTTAGTAGATATGATAAATGAAAATGGTGGAAAATTAAAAGATGCAATTGGAATTCCAGAAGATCAACTTAGAAAGGCAGCAAAGATGAATGTTTGCAAAATAAACATTGATTCTGACGGAAGATTAGCTGTAACTGCTTTAGTTAGAAAAACATTTGCAGAAAAACCAGAAGCTTTTGATCCAAGAAAATATTTAGGTCCAGCAAGAGAAGCTTTATGTGAATTATACAAGAGAAAAAACAAAGAAGTATTGGGTTCAGCTGAAAAAGCTTAAAAATAAGGTAAATACTTCTTTTTTACTTTTTTATAAGTTAAATTAATTATCTTCTCTAAATTTTTGATATCTTCAATGTTATATTCGATTAGAGTCTCTAATGCTTTTTTGTTTCCTTTTTTATATTCATACCAAAGTCTTACTGCTTCTTTCCCATCGACATCTTGAGTATTGTCACTTCTTTTAATCCCTAACCTTTTCTCAATTGTTTTTAGACCACCAGATAGACCTAATTTTTTCAAAAAAAATCTCAAATCGATATGCATATGATCCATTTTAATGCCAAATTTACGTCTTATAAATGGCAGATCAAAGCAAGCACCGTTATAAGTAATTAAAAGATCATATTTTTCAACAAAACTACTGAATTGATCTAAATTTTTTCCATTAATAAATATATGCTCACCCACTTTGTCATATATCCCAATTATTGTAATATCTGATTCCTTAGATAGACCTGTAGTTTCAATATCTAGATATGCTACTTTGTCTCGAAAGTTAGAAAAACATCTCCAATGTTGGTTTTTTGGGATTTTTTCTTTGAAATAATTGCAATCTCTAAATTTTAGAGATCTTATTGAATTTTTTATCTCTTTTTTTAATTTATCTAGATTATTTAATTGAAAAGTTCTATCTAACTTTAGAAAATCATCCCAGGTAATTATTCCCCCTTTCCATAATTCTAACTCTTTTGCAAAACTTATACCAGGTAGATGAATAAACGTATTTTCTAACATAAACTTCAGACACCTATATATTCTGACAAGCTTCTTTTACATTACAGAAAAAACAATTTTTAGAAAAGTTTTTTTCTACTTTTTTATCTACAAAGGCTCTGTAGTAGTTTAGCATCTTTTGATAAGTTTTTTTGAAATTATTTTTTTCTTTTTCTAGCATATCCTTTTTTAATACCCCTATATCATTTTTAATTTTTTTAGGAATTACAATCATAGCCTGATCAATATCTATATTATTTTTTTCACATAAATAGGCATAACCACCAAGTTGTAATCTGTAATTTGTCATATTCTTCTTTAGAGTTTTATTTGAAAATTTAAAGTCGATTAGGGTATTATCCATATCAATTCTGTCAATTTGTCCTATTACATTTTTGTGCTCAAGTTCAATTTCACGATATTTTGGGATACTATCAGCTCTCTCCCATCTACAAAAGCGCATATATCTTTTTTTAAGTTCTATTTTATATTCTAGGTGATGTTCATTTATTAAGTCAATTTCATATTCCCTTTTCTTTAATTTTATCTCTTCTATTGCCATATCCCATAATTTTTCAAATTGATTTGGTGATTTTAGATGATTCTCTAATATATTATGACCTATTGTGCCTTTTACCATTGCTTTATACGGTTTAGGATTTATAATATGTCTAAACGATTTTAAGGATAATATTGATTGAATTGGACATTCTCTGAATCTGGTGATTGCAGTTACATTAAATTTTGGTATTTCATTTTTCAAAGATGAAGTTAGCCTATCAATAAGGTACATATTTATCTTATTTTATCATATAGGAATATAAGAATTGTGTATTTTAGAACGCTTCTAACATCTTTCCAAGTCTGTAAAATGATAATATTAGAAATATACCAAGTAGGCCTTGAAATAATATCATAACATATTGAAAAATACCCAAACCAATATCTCTAAGTGTTGTAGCAATTGATTGTCCAACTAGTGAAAATAAGCCTAAAAAAAGATAAGACCAAGCAATATCTATTTTTCTCATCTCTTTGTAAAATTTTTGATAGATTATAAATGAAAATATCCAAATAAGAGAAAATATTAGATCAAATAGGTTTCTAAAAATCTCTACAACGTAATAATCAAAAATTAAAATTAAAAATAATGTAAAATAGGTCAAAATAAAGCTAAAATAAACAATTTGCAGTTGTTTTATTCTTTTCTGATCTAGATTATATATTTCAAGATCAGAGCCTAAATAAAGTATACCTAGGGGCACATAAAAATATCCTAAGGCACTTATACTTAAAGATACTAACTTAAACATTTCATTTAAGTTTGATGAGTCTAATTCTTCTTCTGCAACTATAAATCCACCTGATACTGCAATAATTCCATATAAGAACATGAAAAAGGTAGCAAACATCCAACATCGATATGCATAGGACCCACCAGTTGTTTTTTTATAGATTAGATAGTTAAAAACAAATAAAATGAAAGTAACAATAGTTATTATAACATTAGAGATGATAAATGGAATATCTACTGCCATGGTAGTTTAATCCTCTTTTTATTGGTTAGTAGTTTAATTATTTAGTTTTCAATGAGCAATATCTATTTTTATTAGTTTTGCAAACTAAATATTAAATTGAATGTCTATATATTTATAATTGCAAAAATCCATATAATATATTTCATCAATTATAATGATTCACAAAAGAAATTTGAGTTAGTTGATTCAAATTTTTGATTATCTTAAAATATTTATGCCTCGATAGCTTAGTTTGGTTGAGCGGCTGACTCGTAATCAGCAGGTCGAGGGTTCAAATCCCTCTCGGGGCTTTTGAACATGTCTAATATTTAAATATAAAAAAATTAAGAAAGTTTTTTCCAGATATAAATTGTTTTTTTCTTTCTCTTCTAATAGCATTTTTTTTACTTCTTCGTTTTTTTTATTCATTTCTTTTTTTTCTTTCTGAGTTTTCTTCATATACCAAAAAAAGAGGATAAAAAGAAAACTAATTATTATACTACTTGTTATACTTATTATAATTTTCATTTTTTAAATCACATTGTTTTATTTTTAGTTTTAAAAATAGAAACAATCTTTGTGATTCATTTAGATCTTAATAGATCCAAAAATATCATAATCGATAAATATTAGTTATAATAACTAAAATGTATTTTCTCTCCCCAATATGTCTCAAATTTTGTTTGGTATATAAACCTTTCTAAAAAAGATTTAAATAGATTTTAAGAATTAAAATTAATTAAAAGAACTAATATGGGCCTATCGGGATTTGAACCCGAGTCTAAACCTTGCTACTTTCATAATCCGCAGGGTTTTATGATATCCAAGCTACACTATAGGCCCAAAAATAATTAAACTAATGTATAATAGGTAGTAATCAAAGCTATACCTATTGCCAAACACATTCCCCAGACTTCTCTACTCCATCTAAATACTTTCTTACCATCCAAGGGTCCAAAGGGCAATAAATTAAACAAACCTAAAAACACATTTATAAAAAACACATAGAACAATACAGTTCCCAAAATTCCACCTATACCTAACAATAAAAAAGAAAGAGATACACTTGCTACCATAAAATTAGTAAGTGGGCCATTAACTGAAATTTTACCATTTTGTTCACGAGTGATGTAATATCCAGAAATCATTACAGCACCAGGTGCTGCAAATATAACACCTAAAGCTAAAGATATGAAAACAGCTAAAAGTAACATATTTGGATCATATCTAAATTCAGCCCATAGACCATATTTTTGTGCGGTGAATTTATGTCCCATCTCATGACAAATAAAGCCAGTTGCAACTGCACAAAATGAATAAAAAAATACTAACAATGCCTCACTATAGTTTTTATCAACAATCTTATCCATTGCATCAAAAAACATTGCAAAAACTAGTGTTAATACTAAAGCCGCAATTGAAAGTTCTTTAATTTCTCGCTTGCTGAATTTAATTACTTTGTTTTTTCTAGGCTTTGGTTTCATCTCTTCTGGCCTATAATCTATAACATAATAGTATCCACGATCTTCCATGATAAAGTTTAAGTTAACCGAGAAATTTAAAAGATAAGTCGATAATATAAATGTAGGCGATGATTAAACCTCTCTATGCGAGGGCCAATGTGAGTTGTGATCATTGGAGCAAAAGTAGAGAGACAAGAGCTCCCGATATACCGCGCTTATGGGTCGTTATATGAGGTGGGGAAGATCCTTACAAGGATTATAGCTCAACCCAGTGTGGAAATAGGTGAGCCCGCAGAGGGTCATCTTTACTGAAATGGACTAAAGTCTAAGTATGATGTAAAGTGTTACACGCGGGCTATAGTTAATATTCATGAGAATTTAATAATGAATAAAGATTTAGTGTCACAAATCACAGAACGTAATGGTGAATCTGTCTTAAATATTAAAGTCAAGCTAAATGCTAAAAAGACAGAATTAATATATAAAAATGGACTATATGCACAAATAAAATCAAAAGCAGAGAAAGGTAGAGCAAATAGAGATCTAATTTCTCTGCTAAAAAATTCATTTAAGACAGAAGAAGTTCGGATTGTAAGCGGCCACAAATCAAGAAAAAAGTTAATTAAAATAGGTATCAATAAAGATGAGATCATATCACACTTATCAAGATTATGATTTAAATGGAAGATCTCAAAAAAATTATAGAAAATCTAAAGAAGATCTTCTCTAAACTTAAACTTTTTTCTGAGCGTGGCATACCTATCTTGGTAGAAGGTAGGCAAGATTTACAATCCCTCAAGCAAATGGATATTAAAAATTCTGTAGTGACACTAAAAGGTCGTAGGATGTTTGAAATTGCAGATGATCTATCTAAGAATAAAGAAATAATAATCTTGACTGATTTCGACAAAACCGGAAAAAAATTAGCCTATGATCTAAAAAAAGAATTTGAAATGCGGGGAGTATCCCCAAATTTAGTATATTGGAAAAA
>CAYQAE010000041.1:0-17252 GCA_964415445.1 uncultured archaeon
TCCAATTTTGATTTTTGGATTTTCCGCTGATCTTTTGATGGATCCAAATCAATAAATTTTTGCAGACGCCTAAATTCTTAAATTCCCGAAAAAATAGGCATTAGTTTTTCGGGAATTTAAGAAATTTAGTTTTGTAAACGTACGTAAATTAGGAAAATTATACATATATGATTCAGTTAAAAAGTTTGTAAAAGACCATAAATTAGGTCCAGATGCATTTACGATAGAAAAAGGTGAATTTAAAAAAAGACTATCACAAAAACGTGGATCAATTAAATCAGCTATAATGGATCAAAGTAATATAGCTGGTATTGGAAATATATATACTGATGAAATCTTATATCTGGCTAAAATATATCCTAAGGCAAAAATTAACGAAATTGAAGATAAATTAGATCTTATTTATGATAATATGAAAATTATTCTAAACAAAGCTATTGAAAATGATGCTAGCATAGATTTATATCCTAATTATTATCTGGCCAAAGCAAGAAAAGAAAATTCAGAATGTAGAATCTGCGGTGGTTTAATTAAAAGAACAAAAGTTAATGGGAGATCTACTTATTTCTGTAAAAAGCATCAAAAATAATCTAATCCGTAATTTTAATCTAAGTACAAAAAATACTAAATATTTTCTCCTGTAGTTAAATACAATATTCCAAGGATTATTGGTTGATGTATTAGATAAATAAAAAGAGAATACATTCCTAAAAAACAAATAGCTTTTACAAGTGATAAATTTGAAAATTTTGGAGCTTTAATTCTACTTTCTAATTTAGTATAAAATGTATCTCCAAAAGCTATCCCTAAAAGAACTACTCCAATCCAAGGAAAAATTGGAAAATAATCAACAGTACTAAAATTTGAAGGCTTCAGACCCAACCAAAAAAACATAGATGTAGAGAAAGTTTTTTCAGATAAATATATACCTAGCCCTATTGAAATTGATCCTAATATTATGTTTAAATTGCGTTTCTCAATAAATGGATATGATAAAATTATTGCTACACCAATAAAGTGAAGAATTCCAAAAATCACATATTCATCTTCAATAAATATCCAAGTTGTAAAAGTAACTAACAAGCCCCAAATAAATATTTTTATTCCTCTTAATAAGTATTTTGAGAAAAGAAAATTATCTTTGTCTTTTTTAGCTCGTTTGTAGCTAATTGATAAAGATATACCTACAAGGAAAATAAATGTCGATGCAGTAACATATGCAAAAAATAACCAAAAACCTGAACTTGCATCTATAGAATAGATATCAAAATAGTTAAGATCATATAAAAAATGATATAGTACCATCATGCAAATTGCAATGCCACGAAAAAAGTCAATTTCCCAAAATCGATTTTCTGATCTTTTATTCATTTCTTTATTTAGATAAAAACAAAATTAAAAATAGCTTACTAAAAAAATAAAATGGGTTTTTTTGATTAACTTTCTGCAGCTACCTCTAATTTAGTTGAATTTACATCTACTACTCCTTGAGTATATGCTGCACTATCTACAGCTTCATCTCTCTCTAATCTATCTTGTACTATACCTTTGAGATCTACAATTCCATTTTTTACTCTAATGTTTATAGAATCAGGATCTATCCACAAGTTTCTTTCGAAGGCATCTGTTAAGTTCTCTGCAATTATCTCATCTGATGGTCTTTTTGTAGGTACAATTGCAATATTATCTTCTATGTCTGTAACGCCTGCTATATTCTCAATATTTCCTTCAATAACTAATTTCTTCCAATATGCATCAACAGTACCGCTTAATGTAACTCTACCACTTTCTACATTTAGATCTATTTTAGTTGAATCAATATCTGGATCCCAAATTAATAAATTTCTAGCATTAGATAATATTTCATCGTCAGTAGGTACAACTTCTATTGCATATTCAACATTTAATTTGTTATTTACTGCAGCAACTCCTACTATTAACCATGCATCACTAAATGCAGCTCTTTTTGCTCTATATGTAGGAACTTTTCCTTCTAATGTAACAATAGCATTGTCTACTTTTACCTTTATATTTGAGGCATCTACACGATCATCCCAATAAAAATGATCTACTACTTTTGTTTTTATATCCTCATCTGTTATCATATTCAACCCCATATTATGATTTTTTTTGTTTTATATAAAATTTTTCTTAATATACATAATTAAAATGAGATTTAATTCTAGTTTTTCTACTTTACATGGAAAAAAATAGTATTATTCAAATATCACCAGAATTAAAAAATATAATTAACTTATACTACTTTATGAAAAAAAGATATCGAAAAAAAGAACATCTCTTTTTGAAAGACAAACCTATAAGGATTTTAAAAAGATTAAATCGCGAAGAGATAAGTTATGCTACATCCCTATCTTCTGATACTAATTCTACATATACTCATGTTGTTCATATCCTACAAGACTTTGAAAAATTAGGATTGATTGAATCTCGTTGGGATGGCAGAACTAAATTGGTTAAAATCACTCAAAAAGGTCAGGGTTTATCAAATTTAATTGAGAATATTGAAGACTATATAAATTCCCTAGAGCCAAAACCCAAAATAAAAACTGATGAGACACAAGATGAAATTAATTTGAAATTAGATAAACTCAAAGAAGTAGAAAAAAAATTAGATGAACTTAGAGATAATTTTGGAAAATATAAACAAAAATACAAATATGTAGATATTGCAAGAAAAGTAGGTGCATATAAAAAACAATTTAGAATAATTAAAAGTTCAAATGATGAAGTTATTTCATTTAAGGAAAGACTTGAAGAGCTTTCAAAAGTAATATTAGCTAAATACAAAAAATTAAAGCAATATAATCTTGATAAAGTGAATTTATAGCAATTTAGTTACTTTTTTAGGCTTTATAAATAAATTTTGTCCATAAACTTTAAGTAGGGTATGTTATGATTGATTTTTGAAAATAAATCTGAAAAGGAGAAATTATCTATGAAAAAAGAAATGAAAGCAATTGATGGTAATACTGCTGCAGCTCATGTAGCATATGCATTCAGCGATGTAGCTGCTATATATCCTATTACTCCATCTTCACCTATGGGTGAATTAGCAGATGTATGGTCTGCAAATGGTAGAAAAAATATTTTTGGTGAAACTTTAGATGTAATTGAAATGCAATCTGAAGCAGGAGCTTCTGGTGCTATTCATGGTTCACTTTCAGCTGGAGCCCTAACTACTACATTTACTGCATCCCAAGGTTTAATGCTAATGCTTCCCAATATGCACAAAATTGCAGGGGAGATGCTACCTACAGTTTTTCATGTATCTGCACGTTCCCTAGCTTGCCAATCACTTTCTATCTTTGGAGATCATTCTGATGTAATGTCAGCTAGAAATACAGGATTTGCACTTATGGCTGCAAGTTCTATTCAAGAAATTTTGGATTTAGCCGCAATTTCTCATATGTCAACTCTAAAGGCTCAAATTCCGTTCTTAAATTTCTTTGATGGATTTAGAAATTCTCATGAAATTCAAAAAGTAGAAATCCCTGATTATGATTATTATAAAGATTTAATTGATAGGAAGGCAATTGAAAAATTTAGAAATAATAGCCTAAATCCAGAGCGGCCATATCTAAAAGTAGGTGCCCAAAATCCTGATGTATATTTTCAGGGACGTGAAACTGTAAATAAATATTATTTAGAAGCACCTGAAATTGTACAAAAGCAGATGAATTTATATGCAAAAGTCTTAGGCAGAAAATATCATTTATTTGATTATGTAGGAGCAAAAAATGCAGAAAAAATTATTGTGGCGATGGGTAGTGGATGTGAAACAATCGAAGAAGCTATTAATTATCTTAATGAGCAAGGAGAAAAATTAGGACTGATTAAAGTACGTCTTTATCGTCCATTTTCACAAAAACATTTCATAGAGGCTATTCCAAAAACAGTGAAAAAGATTGCAGTACTTGATCGAACAAAAGAACCAGGAGCAATTGGTGAACCACTATATTTAGATATAGTATCTGCACTAAAAGGAAAAGATATTGAAATAATTGGAGGGAGATATGGTCTCTCTTCAAAAGAATTTACACCTTCTATGGTAAAAGCAGTCTATGATCATTTAGATGGTAAGGCAACTCATGGATTTACTGTGGGGATTGTCGATGATGTAACAAATACTTCTATTGACATAAAAGAGAATTTAATTACAGAACCAAAAGGCACAATTGCCTGTAAATTTTGGGGATTAGGTGCTGATGGAACAGTAGGTGCTAATAAAAATTCTATCAAAATAATTAGTGACAACACTGATAAATTTGCACAAGGATACTTCCAATATGATGCAAAAAAATCAGGAGGTATTACTCGAAGTCATCTTAGATTTGGAGATTCAAAAATACAATCTGAATATTTAGTTCATAATGCTGATTTTATAGCATGTCATCAACAATCATTTATTGGTCGATATGATGTATTAGAAGGTATAAAAGAAAATGGAACATTTTTACTTAATTCTAATTGGTCAAAAGATGAAGTCTTTGAAAATTTGACAGAGAATATGCAAAAGACAATTATTGAGAAAAATATTCAAGTTTACAACATTGATGCATTAAATATTGCAAATAAAGTTGGTTTAGGAAAGAGAATTAATACAGTAATGCAGACTGCATTTTTTATAATTTCAGGAGTTTTAGAAAAAGAAAAAGCTGTAAAATTAATTAAAAAGACAATCCAAAAAACTTATGGAAAGAAAGGAGAACGAATTGTAGAGATAAACTGGAAAGCAGTTGATGAGACAGAAAGCAAACTTGAAAAAATTGAAATACCTCCTCAAATACCTAAAAAACATCAAGAACCAAAACAATTAGTTCCAGAAGACGCAGATGAATTTACTAAAAATGTAATTAAAAAAACAATGCTAAACAAAGGCAATGAAATTCCTGTATCTCAAATGCCACTTAATGGAGCAGTTCCAACTGGTACAACTAAATTAGAAAAAAGAGGCATAGCTCCAATGGTCCCACATTGGATCTCAGAAAAATGTATTCAATGTAATCGATGTTCAGTAGTATGTCCTCATGCTTCAATTCGTCCAAAATTAATTAGGCGACAGGATTTAAAAAATAAACCAGAATCATTCAATACTATTGAAGCAAAAGGTAAAGATGGAGAAAAATGTGATTTCAAAATACAAGTCTATACTGAAGATTGTCAAAGCTGTTATCTTTGTTTCAAAGAATGCCCTGCTGATGCAATTTCGATGGAACCAATAGAGAAAGAAAGAGAGGCAGGAGAAATTGAAAATGCTGAATTTTTTGAGTCTCTTCCAAATGTTGAAAGTGTACAATTTAGAGAAACTACATTGAAAGGAAGTCAATTTAAGCAACCATTATTGGAATTTTCTGGTGCATGTGCAGGATGTGGTGAACCTCCTTATGTTCAATTATTAACTCAATTATTTGGAGATAGAATGATTATTGCAAATGCTACAGGTTGTTCATCTATTTGGGGTGGAACATTTCCAACATCAGCATATACTAAAAACGAATATGGAGAAGGTCCTGCTTGGGCAAATTCATTGTTTGAAGATAATGCAGAATATGGTCTTGGAATGCGACTTGCAGTAGCTGCAAACCGAAAACAATTGAAATCAAATATCCAAAAATTAATTAAAATGGATATTAATTCAGATGTAAAAGATGCAATACAATTTGCATTAGATAATTGGGATTCAACAGATTCTAAAATGAAAGAGAATTCAAGAAAAATAAAATCAATGCTTCAAGATACCCTAAAATCAGCAAAAGATGAAGAGTTGAAAAAAATACTTAAAAAAGTAATAGAAATGGATGATTTTTTTGTAGAAAAAAGTGTATGGGCTATCGGTGGCGATGGATGGGCTTATGATATTGGATATGGTGGTCTTGATCATACATTAGCTTCTGGAAAAAATATCAATATACTAGTATTAGATACTGAAGTATATTCAAATACCGGTGGTCAAGCATCAAAAGCGACCCCAATGGGTGCTATTGCTAAATTTGCTGAATCAGGTAAACCAACATTCAAGAAAGATTTAGGAAAAATGATGATGAATTATGGTTATGTTTATGTGGCATCAGTATCTTTGGGCGCAAATAAAAACCAATTAATGAAAGCATTTAGAGAAGCTGAATCTTATAATGGACCTTCAATTGTTATAGCATATGCACCATGTATAGCACATGGACTTGACATGTCAGAGACAATAATTGAAGAAAAATTAGCAGTTGAAAGTGGTTATTGGCTGCTTTATAGATTTAACCCACAATTAAAAACAGAAGGTAAAAATCCTCTAATTTTAGATTCAAGAGAACCGAAAAAATCTGTTGATGAATTAATGGAGCGAGAAAAACGTTATGCTTCTTTGAAGAGAACTTTTCCTGAAAAAGAGAAAAAATATAGAGAAGAAACTAAAAAATTCTTAAAAGAGAGATATCAACAATATAAGGAAATGGCAGAAGTAAAATAAATTAAGATCCGTACAATAGGTACGGATATTTTTTTAAAAAATTTATTCGGAACTCGAAGATGGTTTTTTGAAACTATTTAATATTTCATTTAATCCGTCTTTTAGGATTTCCCCTATTTTTGCAACTACTTTTTCACTCCCGCTGTCGATATGACCTACCAACTTTTCCACGTTATCATAAACTATATCATAATATTCGCTATCCATCAAATCATATGTTCCTTTTGAAACCCCACCACTTCCGAATTTTTTCTCAATTCTCTGAATTACTTGTTGCATCAAAACTCCATGTACTTCTTCTAATTCCTCTAGCGATTGATAAACTACTTCTATTTGATCTCTAATTTCGTTTTTAATCCTATCTACTTCACCCGAGAGCCATTCTTCTTCCTCTGTTTTTTGCGAACTAAGTTTACTCCCTACTGTAGGTGGTTTCTTTGCCATTGGTGGCTTCATGCCCATTTTAGGTTTCATAGGTGGTTTTGGTTTCATTGAGGGTTTGGGTTTAGGTGGATTATCAGCCATTTATATCACTATGTGTAATTATAATACTCAAATTTATAAAATATACTATATCTATTATAATCCATATCGTCGTTTTCTTTTTTGATACATCTTGATGGCTTTCAAAAAATCAATTTTTTTAAAAGAGGGCCAATATGTATCGCAAAAATAAAGTTCTGAGTATGCACTCTGCCACAGTAAGAATCCACTAAGTCTCTCTTCTCCACTAGTTCTAATAATTAGATCAGGATCAGGTAGACCTGAAGTATATAAATATTTACTTATTATTTTTTCATCAATTTTATCTTTATCTATTTTATTATTTTTAACGTCTAATGCAATTTTTTTGACTGCATTAATTATTTCTGCACGTCCTCCATATCCAATAGCTATATTTAGTACATAATTATTGTATTTTTGAGTTATTTCACAAGCTTTATTTATTGATTTTTGGACATATTTAGGTAATAAATTAATGTTTCCAATTGCATTGACTTTTACTCCATATTTATGAATTGCATCATGTTTGCAGACTTTCTGAAACATCTTATCAAATAGGTCCATAAGGCCTTTGACTTCATCTTTTTTTCGTTTAAAATTTTCAGTAGATAGTGCATATACAGTTATTATCTTTATATCTAAATCCCAACACCACTCTAATACTTCTTCTAGATGCTGTGCTCCTTTTTCATGCCCTAATTCATTATTTAAATCTAGATCTTTTGCAAATCGACGATTTCCATCCATTATAATGCCAATATGTTTTGGTTTTGTCCTCTTCTTTACATTCTTTTTTACATGTCTTTCATATAATTTAAAAAGAGTCCCAAAAACTGATCCAGCCAATGAATTACCACCTAAGATTAAAATAAATTATTTTGAATGGTATAGTAACTCTATTTCTTTAACTACTCTATCTCCAACTTCATAAGTTTTAGCTGTGCCACCTAAATCTCTAGTTAAAACTTTTCCTTCTTTTAATACATTACTCACTGCTTTTTCTAATAATTGTGCGGCATTTTCTTCTTTAATCTCTTCAAGCATTAATTGTCCAGCCAGTATAGTTGCTATTGGATTTGCAGTATTCATACCCTTATATTTTGGGGCAGATCCATGAATAGGTTCAAACATAGACACTCCCTCTGGATTAATATTTCCTCCAGGGGCTAGCCCCATGCCACCTTGTATCATAGCACCTAAATCTGTTATAATGTCTCCAAACATATTAGGTGTAACTACAACTTGATAGTGATTTGGGTTTTTTACAAACCACATAGTAATTGCATCAACAAAAGAAAATTCAGTTTCTATATCTGGATATTTTTTAGATACTTCTTCAAATACATCTCGCCACAAGCCATAGCAGCTGGTGAGCACATTAGCTTTGTCTACTGAAGTTACTTTATTGTATCCTTTTTTCTTTGCTAACTCAAATGCATATTTCATTACCCTCTCAGATCCAGCACGACTTACAACACCAAATTGTATTGCTTGTTCTGCTTCTGTATCTTGTTTTACAGAAAATTCATATTTTGGATTGGGAAGAGTTTTTCTATCTAATTCAAATGTGGCTTTATGTTCTTTTTCTTTAAATCTGGTGCCTAAACCAACATAAAAATCTTCAGTATTTTCTCTAACTACATAAAAATTGATATCATTATGATCTTTATCTTTTAGTGGGGTATTGACTCCTGGATATAATTTTATAGGCCTTAAATTAATGTATTGATCAAAATGAAAACGCAGTTTCAAAAGTAAATCTTTCTCTAGAATACCAGTCTTAACTCTTGGATCACCTACCGCACCTAGATAAATTGATTTACACTCTCCTATCTTATCTAATGCATCTTCTGGCAACACTTCATCATTTTCTAAATAATAATCTGCTCCATATGGAAATTTTTTCCATTCTATTTTAAAATTAAATAGATCTGAAAGTTTATCAATACACTTTTTACCTTCTTTGATAGTTTCAGGTCCAATCCCATCTCCGGGTATTAGTGCAATTTTATGATTCATTTTTTTTAGCTCCTTTTGCTTTTAATAAATTAATAGCATTCATAAGTGCTTCGACTGATGCCATTATTATATCTGTCATTATTCCTTGCGCACTTACTGTCTTTTTACCATCAGTGACACTTACAATAACTTCTACTACTGCGTCAGTTCCTCCAGTTATAGCTTTTACATTATAGCTGGTAAGTTTAATGTCACTTTCTTTCAATAGCGAACTAATTGCATTAATAGCTGCATCTACTGGTCCATTTCCAATGCCTGATGTCACCCGTTCTTTCTCACCAAATTTCAATTTAACAGAAGCAGTTGGAGTAATTCTGTTTCCTGACATAACAGCGAGATCTTCTACTTCTATAAATTTCTTTTTTGGCATCTGAAGTACAGTATCAATTATTGCATTTAAATCTGCATCTGTAACAATTTTACCTGTATCTCCTATTTTTTTGACTCTCATAAGTATATCTTTTTTTTGCTCTTTAGTAGTTTTAATTCCTAGGGAATCTAATGTCGCTTCCATTGAAGTAAGTCCTGCATGTTTTCCTACTACAAATTTTCTTTTCTTTCCTATTAATTCAGGTGGGTAGGGTTCATATGTCTTAACATTAGCAAGCAAACCATGTACATGGATGCCTGCTTCATGAGTAAATGAATTTTTACCTACCACTGCTTTGTTTGGAGGAACATATACCCCTGAAGTTCTCTCAACTAACTCTGATAATTCAGAAATCATGTCTAATTTAACATCGAGTTTTTTGTTATAAAGTACATCTAGGGCAGTAACAACTTCTTCTAAAGAAGTATTTCCACATCGCTCACCTAATCCATTAACTGTTGCGTGAAATTCTCCAGCTCCATATTTAAGAGCAGTAATAGTATTTATAGTAGCAAGACCTAAATCATCATGACAATGAATTGCAACTGGCAATTTAAATTCATTTGTTAAATCTTTATACCATGCTTTAATTTTTTCTGGAGTCATAAGCCCCACTGTATCACACATACAAAGTCTATCTGCTTTAGCATCAACTCCTGCATGATATACTTGTTTTAGATAACCCAATTCTGTCCTGCTACCGTCTTCTGAAGATAATTCTACTACAAGATCATGGTCTTTGGCATATTCTGTCATTTTTCTTGCCATATCCACAACATCTTCTTCAGTTTTTTTCAATTTTTCATGGATATGTAACTTTGAAGTAGGTATAACTAAATGAATTCCATCTACATCTGAGTCTAGAGCTGCATCAATATCTACTTGAAGACAACGGACATAAGTGGATATTTCTGCATTTAATCCTTCTTTTGCTACAGCTTTCAATCCTTTTTTTTCACCAGTAGAGACTACAGCAGACCCCGCTTCAATAATATCTACTCCAAATTCGTCTAATTTCTTTGCTATTTCTACCTTATTCTCTGGAGTCAGTGCTACAGTTGGAGTTTGCTCTCCGTCCCTTAAAGTAGTATCTAATATTTTTATTTTATCTTGAAAATTTGTATTCTTTATATATGACACTCTAGACACCTTATAGTTGAATTAAAATACATTTTACTTTCTCTTTTAATAATTTTTATCCAATAAAAAATGTAGGAGCTAATAATTGAGGTTTTTATTTATTTTTAAAATCTTTGATTTTTTTGATAGTCTCATTAAACGATAATAGCTCTTCTTCTTTAGTTTCCATGTTTTTTAATTTATATTTGTTGTTTTTTATTTCATTTTCGCCTACAATAATAGTGTAGGGTATATTTAGTGATGAGACAAAACTAAGCTGCTTTTTTAAATTTTTATTCATTATATTATATTCTACATTTAAGCCATTATCTCTAAGTTCCTTTACTATCTTTTCTATGAAAATTTCCTCTGATACATTAGCCACAAAAACATCTAGATTAGATTTTTCATCTTCAATTATAGGTGATTTTATCTTTTCTAGGGCAATCATTATTCTATCAAATCCAAATCCAAAACCAATAGCAGGGGATTTAGGCCCACCAAAAGTCTCAGATAGTTTATCATATCTTCCTCCTGCTCCAATAGCAATATCCAACTTTGGAATAAATACTTCAAAAACTAGTCCAGTATAATAGTCAATACCTCTTGCAATACTAAAATCAAATTCAATGTATTTTTCTAAATTAAGCTTCTTTAGTATATAAACTATTTCTCTCAATTTAGTAATATCGTAGTCAGGAACAATTTTCGATATTTTATCTAATGAATCTGAGCCTTTTAGGTCATAAACATTATTTATTTTGTTCCAGATCTCTTCTGATTTATTTAAATCTTTCTTAAGCGCTTCAAAGTCTTGATCAAGTTTTGAAATGATCTCATTTTGTTTTTCTTCATTGAAGTTTTTTAATATATCTCGATATATTCCTAAATCTCCAATTTTTACTCTAAATTTTTCAAATCCTAAATTTTTGTAAGCATCAATAACACAACACAAAACTTCAATATCAGATCTAGTAGTATTACTTCCAAACAATTCAATTCCTAGCTGAAATAGTTCTCTATATCTTCCAAATTGGGGTCTATCATATCTGAACATAGGATAAAAATAATAGAATTTGACAGGTTTGGGTATTTTTCTAAATTCATCGATATAGACTCGAGCTGCTGAAGGAGTTCCTTCTGCACGCAAAGCTAATTCTCGATTTTTTTTATCTTTGAATACATACATTGTTTTTCTAATTTCGTCTCCTGCTTTTTTACCTATTAAATCAAATTTTTCAAATGTTGGTGTATATATCTCTTCAAATCCGTAATTTTCAACTGTTTTTCTAAGTATATTCTCTACTTTTCTTCTTATCTTCATCTCTTTGGGTAGAAAATCTCGAGTACCTCTAGGTTTTTGATAGGGTTTCATTAGGATCTTTTTTTTCTGGCTTCAATTTATTTAATAAATTTATCACTAATTAATATATGTGAATTCTGCAAAAAAAACAAAAAAATCTATAGAAAAAGAGTTAATAAAAGACTATGAAAATTTAGTTTCGAAGAAAAAAGAGTATCCTCAAGATTTTTGGACTAAAAAATCAGGCAAAACTCGAAAAAAAATAATTCTTCGATATTTAATTGAGGATAAACTAAAGATTCCTATTAAGGAAATACCTCAAAAAATCGATAGAGGTTTTTTTAAAAAAAATTATATTTCAAATCTTCTAAAAGCTCATGAAAATTCGATATTTCAAGTAATAGATAGTGTATATCCGGGATTATTTCAAGAATGGGATATTAAAGATTATTGGAAAACCAAAACAGGTATAAAACAAATAAAAACAATGGCAAAAGAAATTATTGAAAAAAAACTGAAAATTGATCCTAAAGAGATACCAAAAAATTATGATAAAATTAAAAAAAACAGAGAAATTCAAAATTTCTTAGAATTTTTTGAAAATTCATTCTTTAAGCTTATAGAGCATGTTTATCCTTCTAAATTTACACCGTGGCATTTTTTTGATTATAAAAGAGAAAACAGACAAAAAAATTTACAAAAAGCAAAAGAAACTGTTATTTGGTTAGTTGAAGATAAATTAAAAATTTCAAAAGATGAAATTCCTAAAAAAATAAACCAGAAATTGTTTGTCCGTTTTGGACTTTCTGATCTTTTAGCTAACCTATTTCATGGATCAGTTTATCGAGCAATAGAAAATGCATATTCTGAAAAGTTTGGACATTGGCATTTTACTGATGAGCATGCATGGGAAGGTGTAGAAGGGAAAAAAATAGCAAAAAAAGTAATCAGACATATTGTTGAAAAACATCTTAAGATATCTATTGATGAGATTCCAAAAAAATTAACTCATAAAACTTTTACAAGGTATAACTTAGGGCCTCTTCTTCATCAATTTGGAGGATCTTTATATGAAGCAGTAGATGTTGCATATCCTAAAAAATTCCAAAGATGGCATTTTAGTGACAAAGTTTGGGATGATAAGAAAAACCTAAATAAAAATGCAAAAGAAGCAATTAAATGGTTAAAAAAGAAACTAAATATAAAATTAGATGAAATTCCAAATAAAATAACCCCTAAAGTTTTGAGAAAAAATAACTTATCTAAGTTATTAGATAAATTTGATGATTCTATATTTGAATTAATAGATAATGCCTATCCTGGTAGGTTTTTAGAATGGCAATTTGATCAATCCACTCTTTGGTCTTCAAAAAATGCTTTAAAAAAGTCTAAAGAAGCAACAAAATGGTTAGTTGAAGAAAAACTTAAGATAACACTGAAGAAGATTCCTAAAAAAATTACTCAAGATTCTTTTATCAAAAATAATTTAGGAGGAATGTTGATTGATCTGTTTGATGGATCATTATTTTTATGTATAGATAATGCTTATCCTGGAGCTTTTAAAAAAGAAGATTTTGATCATAAAAAAGAATTAGTTAAAAGAGATCTAGCAAAAAAAGCCACCAGATGGCTTTTGGATGAACATCTTAAGATGCCACTTCATGAGCAGATTCACAAAATTACAGGAAGGTTATTCTATAGATATGGTTTAGGTGGTATGTTAAAAAAATACTTTAGAAATTCAATTTATCTGGCTATAATAAATGCATATCCTGGAAAAATACATCTCTGATATTTTTAATTTACCTAAAACCTTTTTTTATATATTATTTTAAATTGTTGGATATCTTTTTTAGAGGTCTATATCATTTTTAAAAATACAAAGATTTTTTAATAAAGACATAAATATAATAAATAGATCTGAAAGTATATATATTGATTAGTTTAAGGCTTTGAAATATTAACTTAATTTTTATAGAAAATTTGAAGTCCTAATAAAAAATAGGTAAATATAATGACGGTCTCGGTAAAGTGTGGGAGTTTATTTGTTGATGATAAAGAATTTGTAATAAAGGGTTTTGTTTATTCACCTTATCTTATAGGACAAAGACCAGGCCGTTCATTTCCAAAGAAAAAAGTAGTTGAATTAGATTTTAAACTAATGAAAATTGCTAAAACAAATACTATTCGTCTTTTTTCTGATAAAAAGAAAGAAACTCCAAATTATGTCTATGATTTGGCAGAAAAATATGATATAAAAATAATACAGGGCATTGATATTGTAAGAGAAGATTTTAATTTAGAAGATGCAAAATTTCTAAAGAAGTATAAAAGAAGAATAAAAAAAGTTGTAGATCGCTTGCAGAATAGAAAATCACTTTTGATGTGGTGTGTTGGCAACGAAATTTCAGCAAACGGAGATGGAAGAAAATTAATACTTTTTAAGAAATTACTAAGGTATTTGAAGAGAATAGATGATCATCCTATAACTTATAGTAATTTTGGAACTTTTGATCATCCTTTTAGGCCGGATGACGAATTAGATATAGTATCTGCCGCTTTATATATTTGGGGGGCTTGGGACAAGGAAGCAAAAAAAGCATATAAATCAAATCTAGAGATGTTCCTTCATAGAGCCGGAAATAAACCTTTTATGATTACAGAGATAGGTGCAAGCACAAGTGATATTTTAGGTTGGTTGGGTAAGGGTCATGGAGGATGCAGTGAAGATGATCAAGCTCAATTTATTAAGGATAGATGGTCTGTAATTGAAGAATATCTACCTACAAATTATTTTAGTAGAAAAGTATTTGAGGGTGAACTTTCTAACTTTTGTATAGGTGCATGTATTTTTGAATGGAGCAATGAGTTTTGGAAATTTTATATTGGGGAAAATAGTCGATATAGTGATATTGAAAAAAAATTTGGAGTTGTAAATACCAATAGAATCCCAAAAAAATCTTATTATACTCTCAAAAAAATATGGAGTCATCCGTGAACTTGCATTCTGTGATAGACCCACTTATATTCAATATATTTTCTCTTTAATCTTGGTAGATCATTTTGTTGTTTTATGTAATTGACATTGTTTATCTGAGTCTCAAATGCTTATAGTCTTTCTTTTAATGCAAAATTATAGATAAGCCTACATTTTTCTGATAATGTTTCTAAAAATACTTGTTGTGCAATTGTTGGATTAATTTTAATTTGTTGAATTAATTGCATTGCTTTTTGCCTTAGTTATTTACATATTTTTTTAATTAATTACTTATTTATGTTCTTTATTTGTCCAATATTGCACATTCATTAGGCTATATCATAAATAGTTTTTCAAAGGGGGTATATTTAATAAAATAGTATATAACCTTTCATATCTCTCTTTCACAAGGAGACTTCGAGCACAAAAGTTAAATCTTTTAATAGGAAAGATATAGCTTAAGGTAGAAATGAGTTTCAAAAAAGAATGCAAGCGAAAAATATTGCATTTTACAGGTTTATTTGTTATAATATTTTATTTATTATTTGAGGAATATACAGTTCATCCTAGAATCTATATGATTGGTCTTCTCTGTTCTATTCTCTTTTTTTTCTTATTTGCAGATTTTTTCAGAATAAGAAAAATTTTTCCAGAAGAGCACATTGAGGTTATGAATCATTTTAATAGGGATTATGAAGTTGAAAGTTTATCTGCTACTACATATTTTACTTTGGCTGCTTTAATCTCTGTAATATTATTCCAAAAAGAAGTTGTTTTTGCAGCAATCCTAGTTGGATTATTTGCAGATGCGTCAGCTGCTTTGGTTGGTATGTCTGTGGGTAGAATTCACATATATAATAATAAGACTTTGGAAGGCACTCTTACATTTTTTTTAGTATCCCTAGCTTGTCTTTATATTTTCTTTCAGAGTTGGTTAATTTTAATTGTGGCATTAATGGTTACTTTAGCAGAATTATTTGTATTTTATTTTAATGATAATTTGGCTCTGCCTTTAATTTGTGCTTTATTGTTAGTTGCTTTTTCTTTAGGTAATTTTTCATGGGGAGACAGTCTTAAAACATTATTGAGTTAGAGTAATTGAAAAATATCTTGGTGATTATTGTGGATCTATATTCTACCTTAAAATCATTTTGTGAAACTCCTGGTGTTACAGGTAGTGAAGATAAAATAAGAAAGAATTTAATATCTCATTTGAAATCTAATGTAGATGATATATTAATTGATAGGGCAGGAAATGTTATTGCAACTAAGAAGGGCTCTTCTCCAAAAATAATGTTAGCTGCTCATATGGACCAAATTGGTTTAATGATAAATAAAATTGATAAAAACGGTTTTCTAAGATTTTTAACAGTAGGTGGATTTGATGATCGAACTCTACTTGCACAACGAGTTTTAGTTCATACTACAGAGAAGAGTATTTATGGTGTAATTGGTGCAAAACCTCCACATATAGCTACTCCTAAAGAGAGAAAACAGATTGTTGAAAAAAAAGATTTATTTATTGATGTTGGTGCAAAAGACGAAAAACAAGTAGAAGAAATGGGAATTAATATAGGCGATTTAGTTACATTTGATAGAAAATTAGTTCATTTAGGCAATGATAGAATTGTATCTTCTTCTGCCACAGACAACAGAGCTGGACTTGTTATGATGGTTAGGGTCATGGAGATGTTAAGTGAAGAAGATATCTCTGCTGAAGTTTATGCTGTAGGTACTATTCAGGAAGAAGTGGGACTTAGAGGTGCAGGATTAGCTGCTTATAAAATTTATCCGGAATATGCTCTGGCTTTAGATACTACAGTATCTTCAGATACCCCTGGGATAAGTGAACAAGAAAACAAATTAAAATTAGGAGGGGGGCCTGCAATAAAATTTATTGATGCATCAGTTATTGCAGATCCAAAAATTAGAGATCTGCTTATTAATTGCGCAGAGAAAGCAGAAATGCCATATCAAAAAGATGCAGATGTAAGAGGAGGTACTGATGCAGGGAGAATTTTTTTAACAAAGGAAGGAATACCATGTGGAGGCATATCAGTTCCATCAAGATATATTCATACTTCTGTTGAAGTCGTAAATTTAGATGATATAGAAAATTCAGCTAAATTGGTTGTGGAATTTATAAAAAAATCAAAAAAATTGAAAAAAAAATGAATTATTGATAGATGTTACAGAAATATTCATTGAAAATCTCTTGATCTTCTTCATCCATTGAAACTTCTGATAATAATTTATCTGCTGCTTGCCAATCGATAAAGAAAATATATTTTGAATTATTTTCTAAATCGAGTGAAAAATTTTTAGAAATCACTTTAAATCTTTTTTTACTGTGACAAAGAAGCGGCGAACCATATATTTTGTTTAAAATAGTTTTATATATGGCGTTTGTTTTTTTATCTCCAAAGGCAACTGTTACTATCTTTTTTGTTTTTTTCAAAGTTTTTCTGCCTACCGTTGC
>CAYQAE010000042.1:0-16714 GCA_964415445.1 uncultured archaeon
TATGTAGTGCTCAGAATATATACATTTTATATATAGATATAAAAATATATTTTCCGTATTTTCACAAATGGTGAATATATTAAACATAAATATTATTAATTGTATATAATTTCATAAATAATATTAAGTTTAGGTTAAAATATATATAATGCATAAATTTGTACACAGATAGGGATATATTGGAAAAAATCACGATATATAATAAATATAAGCTAATATTTTAAGAAAAATATTTTACTTGAAGAAGAAAACCTGTTTTTTAGACATATATTATTTGTCTAAACTACCCTATGATAATACAAAAACAGCAAAAAAATAGAACTTAATTTAAAATTAAAACCACAAAATAATTCTCAAACAATATTTACTTAGAACAATATAAAAAAATATCTATTATATTTTAAAATATACTCACAAAGAAAGAAATATTTAAAGAAATAAGTAAAACAGCGGGGTAGGGCAGCCTGGAGTGCCCACCGGGCTCATATATAAATCATTATGATTTATTGAGGCACCCGGAGGTCGAAGGTTCAAATCCTTCCCCCGCTATTTCAATTTTATATATAAAAAATTCACTGTAAATAAAATGATAATAGAATAAATAAATTGAATTTTAACAAAGATCATTGATTTGCATAAAAATTCATTTTAAGATTTCTAAGGCTTCAATTTTATTTGATAATGCCTTATAGATATTTTTTAGGAAAATAAAATCATTATATACAGATATATCTAGTTTAAAGGAATTATATAAAAAAAACGATATGATGTAAATAGTGATATACCCGATTTATAAAGATAATAGGGAGTTACCAAAGAGCTTTGAAATATAGGCGAAATATAGATAATTTGAAGTGCAGTCCTTCTATTTAACACTATATGAAAAAATAGAGTTAAATAAAATCATTAAGTATACCCTCTGTCTAAAATGACAAAATATAGACATTCATTTGGACAAGATAGTTTGAATTTTACATCAATATTATTCTATCTCTGATTTGGTAGCTTATTTTAGGGTCAAAAATAGTGGTTCTACCTTTACAATTTCGCTATCTTTATGCTACTTTTTTGCTTGCACAATTTAGAGAAAAACGCGCATACAAATCGATTGTAAAACTCATATCAAGACCCGGCGAAATTCCTTTCGATCTTTTTTCTGACGCACTCAACGAAGATTTAGGCAGGAATTTGGCATCAGTCTGTAGAGCTAATACATATCTAATTGAAAAACTTATTGAAAATAAGAATACCAATGAATTCGTTCGAAGCTTATCTATTGCATCATTAGTAACGTTAGTTGCAATAGGTGAAAAATCAAGAGATGAAATATTGACTATTCCAAAAGTCTGTTTAATAAACTAGAAAGAGAAAGATCACAAGTTTGGTGCGGCTTAGCTGTGGCATGTACTGAATTACATCCTCAAGAAACATATGAAGAGCTAAAACAAATATTCAAAGATGAACTACTCTATCCTGATTTCATGGGATTTGACGAAATCGAGACCCAAATGCAACGGGATAAAAATGAAGTCTTAGACGAACTAAATGATAATTTTCATCAATTAATTACTGAAACAATATCTGAATTAGAAAATTGGGACTGTTTTCAATCTGCTGATGAAAAAATAGGTAGAAATGAACGTTGTCCTTGGGGAAGCGGACTAAAGTATAAGAAATGTTGTCTTAGGTAGATTTTGAAAGTTCTTGTTACAATAATATAATGAGTTCTGGGTATTAAAGATCAGACTTCATGGAGAAAGCCACTAATGTATTAGTACACTTTATCGTGATGATCGTAATCAAGGATTCGTACTTTTTTTTCTTTTTCGAGTATTTCGTAAGTTAAAACAAAAGATTTGTCTATATGAACTCTTCTTGCCCCCTGCATATCACCACGTAATGGCTTGAAATGATACGGCGATTCACGTATTTGTAGAACTTTTTTGTTAATCATTCTTAATTGATTGATATTCTTCTTCTTTAATTTCAGAAACTTTTTTTCTGCTTCTTCGGAGATCTCTAAATCATATAACATGCTTAAAGACCATACCTTTCAGCAAAATTTTGTGCTTTAATGAATTTTCCCTTTCTTATCCTGTCAAGTTTTTCTAAATATTCTTTTTTAGCTTCAGGTTCTTCTGCTATGATAGATTCCATGAAAAACTCTACTTGCTTACTCATGCTTACTCCGTGTTCTTTGCAAAACTTGGAAAACTTCTTATAAACTCCTTCTTGAACATTGAAGGTTTTTAATACCATTTTTTTCACCACGTTATTAAATGTTTATTATACATTAATAACATTAAATAACATTTAATAAAAATCTTTTGGGTTCATTTTGAAAAATCGATATCCATACCCTATATCAATTTTAAAGGTAAATCCGTAATTTTTGGATTTTTAGTCCATTTGGACAAGAGCGTTTTATATCAATAATATTCTATCTCTGCTTGGATAGCTTATTTCTTCATACTTATTCCTTCAACACATTTAATCGATTTATGAGTTCTTCAAAAACAATCTTCTTTTTTTCAGGATTGAGATGAAACAAGAGCTTAGATGCCATTGCTTCTGATACTGTAAATATGTAATTTAGTTTTATTACGCTGTCTTTTACTGCACCTTCCTTTTTTGTGAGAGAAATCCCTTTCATGTTTAAATTACTTGTAATTCCAGCAATTACAATATTATTAAATTCTCCAAACAAAACTAAAGCTGGTCTTGTTTTGATTTCAAACGTGTCAGTAAATTGAACTTTTGTGAGTATCACATCGCCTGCTCTAAACATTTTCCCAGTCCTCGTCTTCCTTGTTATCCCATAACTCTTTCATTTTAGGCTGCTGTATCTTGTGTAAAAATTCATCATATTGATTTTTTGTTTTTACGTTTTTAAACACTTGAATCATGTGCAAAATGAGTTCATTGTAAGTTTGTCGAGGATACTCTTTGATATTTTTTAGTGACTTTACTATTTTTTTGTCTAATTGAACTGTAGTTACATAACCCATTATATATCACCTATAGTATATATATAGTGCATTATATATAAACATTTCGATCATTTGTAGAAACTTGTTCTAATTGCTTATATAGGTATAACAAAAATCAATTATTACTTATTGTTGAAATTTTGATGAATTATTTTTATGAAACTTTAAACGGGGAAAAACGGCACTCGCTTCTTCGACTTTTTTCAAGTTACCAATGTGCTTTTGCTTGGTTTTTAACAGATTTCTGTTAATTTCAGACCACATTGATAACCCCCAATATTGCTTGCCTGAAAAATTACCAATCACTAAATTTTAACTAAAAATAACCCCACTTCAAAATCCAAAATAAGAATTTATCATATTTTTAGCTACCATCTAAGCATGGGATGAGCTTTTTGAAAAAGACCATAGAACATTATTCATTTACTCTATACCAAATAACTACCTAAAATATCAAACAATATTTATCATAAAAATTAAAAAAAGTGAATTGAGAAGAAATTTGTTAAAAATATCCTCTTTCACTCGTCTTTTTCTATTTATTAATTAAATATGCTAATATCTTCTTTTTTTTCTAAAACAATCCCTACAATAAACAGGCTTGCCTTCTGTAGGTTTAAATGGAACTTCACATTCTTGCTTGCATTCTGAACATGTTGCTTTATGCATTTCTCTTTCTCCATACAAATCTATCCCCTCCTTTTTTATTTATCATCAATTTTTATGAAATTATGACTTTAATACTATTAAATAGGTATAAATATATCTAGCTTCTCAGCAATTTCTTTATATCTATTTCTGACTGTTACCTCCGTAACACGCGCAACTTTTGCTATATCTCTTTGAGTACGTCTTTCACCGTGTTGCACACTTGCTATATATAGAGCTGCAGCAGCAACACCCATGGGACCACGGCCAGATGTTAGTCCTTTGTCCATAGCAATCTTTAATATATCTATTGCTCTTGTTTGTATTTCTCCTGAGAGATCTAAATCACTTGCAAATCGAGAAATATATACAGTTGGGCCAGGGGGCGGTACTAATAGTTTGAGTTGTCTTGAAATATGTCTATATGATCTACCTATCTTTTTTTTATCGACTTGAGACGCATCAGAAATTTCATGTAGTGTTCTGGGAATGTTATACTTTCTACACGCAGCATAAATTGCCGCAGCTGCAACTGCTTCAATTTTTTGGCCTCTAATAAGTTTTTTTGTAACAGCATCTCGATAAATGAGTGCAGCTGTTTCTCTTACATTTTTAGGAAGTCCCAAATGAGATTCTATTCGAGATAATTCTTGTAGAGCAAAGGCTAAATTTCTATCAGAATATTTTGCAAATTTAGATCTATTTTGAGCTTTTCTTAGTCTAAAAACCTCAGATCTTTTTGAAGCAGAAAGTGTAGTTCCATGTATATCTTTATCACGCCAGTCTATCATTGTAGATAATCCTTTATCATGAATTGTATATGTCATAGGCGCTCCAACTCGAGCTTTTTTTTCTCTTTGTTCGGAGTCAAATGCACGCCATTCTGGTCCTGAATCCACAATGTTATGTTCAACCACAAGTCCACATTCGTTACATACTATTTCAGATTTATCATTTGATAATTTTGTACTACCACAATCAGGGCATACAGATATCAATTCCTCATCCATTTTTTTCGGATTTTCTGAAAAAGATATGTCTTTTATCGACATTTTTATTATCTCCATTTTTTATTAATATCATTATTTGTAAAAAAAAGCAAAAGAAGTTATAAAGATCGGATTGACCAAATAAACATCTAAAACTTGATTTTTTAGCACATAAAAAATTCGAAGTTATAAATCTTTTTGTAGACTTACTATATTACTTTTTTTAACTTCTTTTATATACTCAAAATCCGAGCTCCCACGTAGCTCTAATTTTAAGTTACCAATGTACTTTCTATCATTTTTTACCATATTTCTGTCAATTCCAAAATACGTTGGCAATCCCCAAAGATCAAGTTACAATGTGGTTTACAATATATTTTAACACTTTTTTAATTTAGGAGCAAGTTGTTAAATTACAAATTCAATATTAATTAAATAAATCCCATAAATAAAAAGAAGACCACAGAATAATTTATTTTAGTTCAAAACTATCACAAAATATAAATTAATATAAATTTAAAAATTAAGTAAAAAAATGTGATATTTATGTCAACCACTAATTTGCTTAGTGAAATTTGTTCAGAAAAAAGAGGTATAAATGTAAAAACACTAGAGAAAGTGATATATTTAGCTGTAGAAATTGCAAGAGAAGGTAATAAAGTAGGTACTCTATTTGTAATATCAGATTCAGAAGAAGTAATGAAAAGATCACGTTGCATGATACTAGATCCTCTAATTCTTCATCCAGATTATAAAAAAAATATTGAAATTTCTGATATGCGAGAAACTATCAAAGAATTATCTCAGCTAGATGGTGCATTTATAGTCTCTGATGAGGGGATAGTAATTTCAGCATGTAGATATATTAATTCTTCAAATAAAAATATAAACCTACCCCTATGTTTAGGAAGTAGACATATGGCAGCCGCATCAATTAGCAGAGAGACTAATGCTGTCTCTGTAGTAGTTTCAGAGAGTTCAGTAGTTAGAATTTTTGATGATGGAGAAATTGTCTCAGAAATAATACCTGAACTTCGGTTGCTCCAACATCATAGCCTACATCTGAGAGGACCATATTCTGAAAAAACAGATAAAGATTTAACAGTTGTAAGTAAAAAATAAGGAAAATTTTACTCTCCTAACTCTTCCTTTACTTCTTCCTTTCCTTTTTCTAATTCTTTTACTTGCTCTGAGTCATGTCTTAAAAGTAGAGTTTGAAATTCTCCAACATGTGTTTTTTCCTCTTTTGCTACATCTAAAAGAATAGTTCTGAGATCTCTATTTTCAGCTATATTTGCCATCTGTTCATATAAATTAATTGCATCTAATTCAGCTATAATTGCTGCTCTTAAAATTTCTTTATCAATATCATCTTTTTTTACTTTTTCAAGATTAAATGGTATTTTTGAAAGCATTTTATCACCTACATTTTTTCATATCTTACTTTTTATATTTTATAAAATACCCTCTTTTTTTAATTTTATATATTTGTAAAAAATATTTTATATGCAAAGGATCATTTTTCATATCGATATGGATGCATTTTTTTGCAAAGCATTAGATTTATTTAGAGAGAAAAAGCCGAATTTAGTTCTCCTAGATATTTTAATGCCTGAGATGGATGGAGTAAAAGCTTTTCATGAAATTAGAAAAATTAATCCAAAATATTAATTGTTACAGTTTTAGAAAAAAAAGATGTCAAACTAAATAACCTAAAACCAGATGGATATATAACCAAATCTTTTGATATAAATAAGCTAAGAGAAAAAGTAAAAAACGTTCTAAATAGCGCTTAGATAAATCATTCGAAAATAAATTGGATTATCTTATCCTCTACATCTTTTTTATCCGATTGAATTAAAGCAATATCTTTATCTTCAAAAATTTCTGGCTTTTTTTCTTCTTTAGGTTTCAAAATATCTGTAATTGTATCTAATTTACCTAAAATTTCTTTGAAATAATGATCTAAATTATCAGAATTTTCATTCATATCTTTCACAATTACACAAAATGATCAAATGCTTTTAAATATTTTTAGAAAACTAAGTAATATTTAACTAACAAATCAAATTTCGAAAAAAATTAGGTATTTTTATCTTTTAATGGTGAATAATATGGATAAAATTGAGACAGGTATTGAAGGTATGGATGAACTTCTCTATGGCGGAATCCCTAAAAATAGAGTAATATGTCTTGCAGGAGAACCTGGTGCAGGAAAAAGTATATTTGCAATGCAATATTTATACAATGGTGTAGTTAAATATAACGAACCTGGGATATATATCTCATTTGAAGAGAGGATATCAGATATTATAGAAAACATGAAAGGATTAAATATGGATATAGAACCATTAATAAAACAAAACAGATTAATAATTCATGGTATTCGACCTAAAATAGTATTAGTTGGAGATAATCCTAAAAAATCATTTAGCTCAGCTAAAACAAAAGAATTTGGGACAGATGTAGTTATTGAAGCTCTAAAGAGAGATACAGACAATATTAATGCTAAAAGAATAGTAATTGATTCAGCTGCGGGATTAGCACTTCAAACTCCAGACATGTTTGAAATACGCCAAACTATACTAAAATTAGTTGGTTCTATTCAAGATCTAGGTTCTACTGCTATAGTCACTACTGAAAAAGCAATTGGTTCTGGTGGGGTAACTAGATTCGGAATAGAAGAGTTTGTAACTCAAGGAGTTATTATTCTAGAACAAAAAGAAGCTGAAAGAACTATTCAAATATTGAAAATGCGTGGAACTAATATAAAAACTGGAAAATATCCCTACGAGATAACTGAAAAAGGAATTGTAATTCATTCAGAAGCTATGCTAGGATAAGATTAATATAAGATCTAAAATATCCAATATCTTGAGGAGGCATCTCTATTACTTTTATACCTTTTGGAATAAATGATATTGATATTCTTCTAAAAAATGGATTTATTGAAGGTAGTCAAATTATTATTTATGGTGCATATGACACCAACAAAAAAATATTTGCCTACAAGTTTTTAGAACATGGCTTAAAAAATAATGAAGCAGGTATTATTGTTACTTCTGATTTTTCACCAGAACAAATCCGAGAAGAGCTTAAATATCTATCAATAGATTCAAAATATTATGAAACTAAAGGACAGATTTTATATATTGATGATTATACACATAACACAAAAAAAATAGATAGTATGATTAGTTTCGCTGATACAGTTGTTTTAACATCTGAACATTCTACTAGTTTACTTTTAGCTCTAACAGAAGTAATTTCTCTTTTGAAAAAGAAATATGAAAAAATTCGTCTTATCTCTTGTACACTCTCTGAGATGATATCTAATATGACAGAAAAAGACTTCTTTGACCAAATTAGAAGAATATTTGCTAAAATAAAAAAAGAAAATATATCAACCATACATAGCTTTATCAAGAATATAGCTGATCCTAAAAAAGAAACCAAATTACTCAAAAGAGCAGATACAGTAATTGACCTAAAAACAAAAGAAGAAAAATTACATATAAATAAAATGTTAAGAATTTCAAAAAACAGGGGATATAATTATCACAACAGATGGTTATATTACAAAATTTGTGGGAAAAAAGTAGTAGTTGATTTTACTGGCGCAGAAGATCCACTAATTGTTTTATGTTTAATATATCACAACCTAAAGACAGAATTTAAAAAGATTTTAGAGAATTATAACCTATCTAATCCTAAAATCTCATATAACCTAAATTTATCTACAAAAGAAAATTATCTAAATATTATAAAGAATAAAGTTACAAATGAAGAAATAAGAGATAATATCATTAATTTGATAAATTATATTCACTCTAAGCTAGAAAGAGAAAAACCTATTTATAAATTGAATTCTATATTGGAAGAGGTTTTTCTAAGACACACAGAAGAGTTAGATATCATATCAAATCTACCCCAAGAAATAAAAAAGTATTTTGAATTAAAATATGATTTAGAAATAGAAAAATACAATATTGATGAATTTGAGTGATAAAGAATTGAAAAAAAAGGTATTAATAATAGATGATGCTTTACTTATCCGGGAAGTAGTCAAAGAGATAATTGATAAAGAAAGTATTGAATTCTATGAAGCAGAAGATGGTAAAGAAGGATTAGAGATATTCAAGAAAAAAAGACCTGATTTAGTAATTCTAGATATATTGATGCCAAAAATGAATGGAGTAGAAGTATTTAAAGAACTTAAAAAAATAGATCCCAATTCAAAAGTAATAATTATTACTGCCTTAGAAGAAAGTGAATTAAAATTTACTGATCAAAAACCACAAGGATATATATTTAAACCATTTAATATATCAAATGTAAGAACAACTGTAAAGAAGTATATATAGACTAAAAAGTGCTACTTATTGACATATAATTTCTCCCACCAAAAGATATCTATTAATTATAACTACAGAATTTATAATTATCTTCAATATTTTTATTTTTACTATTTAATGTTTACTCACAACTACTTAATTTATGAGATAGAAAAGAAATATTTATGCTTTTCATCTTTAGATACATTTATATGGATCTATTGTGTTTTAAATCAAGTATTATTAATCTACCTTATAGTGAATCATTTTATCTTTTAGCAAATTAATATAATCCATCAAATGTCTTGTAATTAAAAAGTTCTCTCTGACATGCTCTCTTCCATTTTCGCCCATTTTTTTAGCTAAATCTGGATTTTTTAGCAATTTAACTGTTTTATTTGCACAATCTTCGATTCCATCAACTAAATAACCTGTCTTTCCATCAATAACTTGCAGAGGTATACCCCCAACATTTGAACCCACTACCGGAGTCCCTTTCCATAGGGCTTCACTAACTGTTAGAGCAAATCCTTCTCTAATTGATTTTTGCAAAACTACATCAGATCTTCTCTGCAGAGCATTTACAAAAAAGCTACTCTCAGAAGTACAGACAATAATATCATCTTCGTGCTTGATTTTTTTCATTAATTTATCATAAATTGCAGGACCCTCTGGATCATCATGTGCAGTGCCACCCAAAAGTACTAGCTTACAATCTACTTTCTCTTTAACTTTCTTAAAAGTTTTAACTACTCCAAGTGGATCCTTCCATTTGTCAAATCTAGATATTTGTGAAATAATAGGCTTTTCGTGATCAATACCCCTCTTAAGAAGTAATTTGTCCATCTCATCTTCACTCATATCTTTATTTTTGAAATTTAGAGGATCAATTGAAGGCATAATAACAGATTGGGGCAGATCAACATCATGAGGCATATAATCTCGCATCGAAACTACCATCGAATCAAAATGATTCACAAAATTCTCATAAAGATAATTCCAAGTAGTTTGATATTTATTGGTAATATCTATATGGCATCTCCAAATCCATGGTTGTCTTTTTCTATAACAAGTAACAAGTGAGAGGGGTTGTGGATCATGAACAATTACACAATCATGGTCAGATATATGTGTATAGATAGAATTCATCTGATTATTTTCTACAAAAATTTGTTTTTGTTCATCAGTTAACTCAATTTTTGCGCCTTGGAGTGCATTGTGAAAATTTTTTGTGGTTACAAAAAAATCAGGAGTACCTTTAATCTGACGCCAACCCGTATCTATACCAACTTGATTCATTAGAATAACAAGGCTGTTAAGTATTTCAGCTACACCTCCACCATATAACGTTGAATTTATATGAACAACATGCTTGTCTATCAAAGGTGCTGCTTTTTCATAAATATTGTCTATAAGGTTATCATCCACTACTTCACGGTATCTTTCAATATTTTGCATACGTTTGTTAAATGGCATTAAAATCACATCATTACACTCTTTGTAAACCTTTTAAAATAGTTTAGAAAGAAGAGATCTAACATCATTTGATGATTCTAAATTGTATCTAGCTTTTGATTTTTTCAGACCAACTCTAACAGAATACGCAGACTCGGGTACTACCTCAAATAAATTTTCATCTGTCCAATCATCACCTACTGCAAAAATAAAATCCCATTTTTTTCTATCTAACCATCTCTGTGCTGCTCTACCTTTATCAACGCCTGCATTTTTAATTTCGACTACTTTATTGCCCTCTAACACCTGAAGGTTAAAATTTGAAGTAAAATTTACTAAAACATCAACTAATTCTCTTGTTCTAATATACCCAAATTCAGAATCTACATTACGATAATGCCAAGCTAGAGAATAATCTTTCTCTTCAATAAAAGAACCGGGAGTTCTTTCTCTAAAGAGTTTTAGGATAGGTTTAATTTCGTCTTTCCAATCTGAGCTAAGTTTTTCTATTAATTTCCAATCTTCATCTCGCTCTTTAAGCCATACTCCATGCTCTGCTACTAATTCAATATCTAAATTTGAAAACCAATCTTGCAATGTTTCTCTTTTTCGACCACTTATGATAACTACAGTATTATTTGGATCATCTTTTAGGTTTTTTAGAATTTCAAAAACTTCCTTAGATGGTTTAGCTTGCTCTGGTTTTTTAAAAAAAGAAATAAGTGTACCATCATAATCTAGCAAAAACAATCTGTTTTTAGAATTTTTATAATCTTGAACTAATTTTTTTTCAACTTCTTCATTTAAAATACTTGTTTTCATCTCTTTTTGCAACTCTTCAGTTAATTGAAGAGCATTTAAAAATTCTTGAGCCCATTTTTCAACGTTATAGCGTCTTAGACGATTTTGCATGCCATTCATTCGATTAATTTTTTCATCTTTTGACATCTCTAAAGCTTTCTTTAGGGCATCTGCAATCTGATCAGAATTATTTGTATTAATCTGAATTGCCTCACCTAATTCCTTAGCAGCACCAGCAGTTTCGCTCAAAATTAAGATACCTTCGCTCCCTTCTTTTGTAGCAATAAATTCTTTTGCCATTAAATTCATACCATCTCTAAGTGGAGTAATTAAAGCAACGTCACAGGTATTATATAGTGCAACTAAGCGATTAAAAGGAACAGATCTATAAATATACCAGATAGGTGTCCATTCAATTGTACCATATTTACCATTGATTCTACCAACTAATTCATCAATTTGTCTTTTTAATTTTCTATAGTGAGTTACAGAAGTTCGAGAAGGGGATGCTACAAAAACTAAAGTCACTTTACCTCTATATTCAGGATATTTTTTTAAAAATTCACTAAAAGCATTTAATCTATCTTTAATTCCTTTTGTATAATCTAGACGATCTGCAGATAAAACTAATTTTTTATCCCCCATTCTATCATTTATTTGTTTTATTTCTTTCTTTACTTCTTTTTTATTTTGCATTTTTGCAAATTTTTCATAATCAATTCCCATAGGAAATGAATCAACTTTTATTTTTCTATCAGTTAATTTAATTTGGCTAAGTTGAGATTCATATCCTAAAAGCCTATGGACACTGCTGAAGAAGTGTCTTGTATAATCATAGGCATGAAAACCTATAAGATCTGCACCTAATATCCCCTCTAAAATTTCTCGTCTCCATGGAAGCAGACGAAATATTTCATAAGATGGAAATGGAATATGGAGAAAAAAACCTATTTTTACATCATCCATTTTTTTTCTTATTAATCTAGGAAGTAGCATAAGATGATAATCATGAACCCAAATATTATCTCCTGGTCTTGAAACTTCCAATATTTTCTCTGCAAAATATTTATTTACTCGCTTGTATGCTTGCCACAAATCTTTTTCATATACAGCATATTGGACAAAATAATGAAAAAGTGGCCATATTGTTTTGTTAGAAAAACCATGATAATATTTAGAAAAATCATTTTTTGTACAAAATACAGGAAAACAACTATAATCCATAACTAATTTAGTAACTATGGAATCTTTACTTCCTTTAACTGATTCTAAATTAAGACCTGGCCAACCTATCCATGCACCATCATATTTTTTATAAAAAGAACTTAATCCAGTAGCTAGACCACCAATACTTTCTTTATAATTAAATTTACCTCTTTTCTTCTCTATCTTTACAGGCAATCTATTTGAAACAATCAATAATCTATTCATAAAAAATCATATCTCTTATTGAAGATATTTTTCCACCTTGTTTATAATATCTCTGCAAACTTATAACAATTATTTTATTTATATTTTTATTACTAATATAGTAGGGCAAAAAATGGAATTAAATATAATATATTTAATAGCAACTATTTTTATCTGCCTAATTGGATTTGTAACTATTTTTTTGACTCTTTATGAATTTTTTTTAATAGGTGATAGAAGGTTTAGATTCTACATAATAGGAATGATTTTTTTAGAAATATCAATACTAGCATTTCTTCTGCGATATATTCTTATGCCGCCCCTCACATTTTTAGAAAGCATATTACTTTGGTATTTATTAGATATCGCTACATTAATGGCAATGTTTTCATTTTTAAAAGGTACAAAAAATCTAGGGGAAGAAAAAATACATTTTCAAAAATATAACAAAACATACAATTTTCTAATTTTTTCAGTAATTACAGTCTCAATTTATGAAATAATATATACACCTATTGGATTATCTATTTTAGAAGATTTTCATGATATTCTAAGTTTTATATCTGTTTTATTTTATTTAATTCTTTTAACTATTGTTTTATATTTATTTTTAAAATACAGAGAGGAATTTGAAGGAGTATTTAAAAAAATTAGCACTTTATATTTTTTTGTAATTATTTTATATATCCTAGGTGGTGTAATACTAACCCAAACTCTTCAACCAATTATATTTGGCGATGTTACATATACTGATCTATCCACCACTCGAACTACTTTTTCTGTAATTGGAACTTTTATAATATATCTACCTATTTTTATCACATATTTATCGGTTTCTAATTTTAGAGAATTACATCTTATTGATTTGGAAGTAGATAGAAAAACAAAAACACTTAGAGAGATGAATAAAGAGATAAAAGAATCTGAAAAAGAATTTAGAACTTTATTTGATTCAGTAAACGATGCTATATTTATTCATGACTTTGAGGGTAATTTTCTTGAAGTTAACAAAACAGCTTGTGAGAGATTAGGATACAAAAAAGAAAAACTTCTAAAGATGACTCCAAAAGATATAGATACTCCAAAATATGCAAAGGAGTTTAATAAAAAAATAGATGAATTAAAAAAGAAAAAATCTTTGTTTTTTGAAACTGTTCATATCACAAAAGAAGGTAGAGAGATACCTACAGAAATAAATAGTAAAGTTATAGTATATCAAGGAAAAAAATCCATTTTAAGCTTAGCTAGAGATATCTCAAAAAGAAAAGAAAGTGAAAAAAGATTTCAAGATCTTTTTGAAAATGCAAATGATTTAATTCAAAGTGTGGATACAGATTATAATTTTTTATATGTCAATAAAAAATGGAAAAAATCGTTAGGATATACTCAAGAAGAGATTAAAAATCTTAAATTAACTGATATAATAGCACCAAAAAGTAAGAATTTGTGTGAAAAAATATTAAAAAGAGTTAAAGCAGGAGAGACTATTGAAAAGATAGACTTTACATTCTTAACAAAAGAAGGAAAAGAAATAATCGTTGAAGGCAATATTACACCTAGGATAAAAAATTCTAAAATTAAATCAATTAGAGCAATATTTAGAGACATAACAGAACGTAGAGAACTAGAACTTAAGTTATCTGATGCATTTTTAGAGCTTGAAAAATTAGATCAGATGAAAAAAGATTTTCTATCAATGGTCACTCATGAATATAGGACACCACTGACAGTTATCCAAGCATATTCTCAGCTTTTAGAAAAAGAGATTCCAACAAAAGGTTCAAAACTTAAATCAATTCAAACCGCAGTAGATCATCTAAACGAAATCACTAACAAATTATTAGATGTATCTCGAATTGAGAGGGAAAAAATGGTATTAGATCGAATTAAATTTAATTTATCAAAATCATTAAATGAATTAATAACATCAAATATATCTGTTTGTGATAAAAACCATGAATATAAAATTGATATCGAGAATAATGTATTTGTTGAAGCAGATGATGTTTTAATTAAATCAACTACTCTTAATTTATTATCTAATGCTCATAAATATACTCCAGAAGACGGAAATATCGAAATAAAACTTTTTCAAAATAAAAATGAGATATACTTTGAAATTAAAGATAATGGAGTAGGAATATCAAAAGAAGATCAAAAACATTTGTTTGAGCCTTTCTATATAGCTGATAAAGGATTCCAACGAGAAGCAAATAGATTAGGTGTTGGCCTATTTACATCAAAGAAGATAATAGAACTTCATAATGGAACAATGGGATTTGAAAGTGAAAAAGGAGTGGGATCTAAATTTTATTTCACACTCCCAAAATATAACTAAAGATAGGAAATTTATATGAAAAATAAAAATAACCTCAAAATTGATCCAAAGATAGTTTTAGATCGTATTTCTGAACTTGTAACATACCAAGATAAAGACATGAATATTATATGGGCTAATAAGGCCACTTGTAAATCAGTAGATAAAGAATTCAAAGATTTAAAAGGAAAAAAATGTTATCAAACATGGGCAAAAAGAAACAAACCATGTTCTAATTGTCCTGTAGAAAAATGTCTAAAGGATAAAAAAATCCATCAAGATGAAATTGAAACATATGATGAAAGACACTGGAAAATAAAATGTTACCCCTACATTAATGAAAAAAGAAAATTAGAAGGTGTAATTGAGATAGCACAGGATATAACTGAAGAAAAAAAATTGTATGTAAAATTAAAAGAGAGTGAAAAAAAATATAGAACTCTTTTTAATAATGCTCAGATTGGAATTTTTAGAACAGATGTTGATACAGGCAAAATGCTTGAAGCAAATAATGCTTTGGCTCATTTTGCAGGTTATAAAAATAGGAAAGAACTACTTGAGGATAATTATAATATTGCTGAGCATTATGTAAATTATTCAGATCGTCAAAAAATGATAAACATTTTAAAAGAGAAAGGGGAAATTGATGAATTTGAAGCTCCTTTTGTGCGTTTGGATGGATCAGTGCGCTGGTTTCGTTACTCAGCACGTATTTCAAAAAACGCAAAATGGGCTGAAGGAGTAGCTGAAGATGTAACTGAACGAAAAAAAGCAGAAAATGCATTAAGAGAAAGAGAAGAGATATATTCAACTGTAGTAGAAAATAGTAAAGATCCAATAATTATTCTTGAAGATGGGCTTCTAAAGTTTGTAAACTCAGCTGCCATGGAAAAACTAGGATATAGACTTGAAGATGCAATTGGCAAAAGCATCATTGATTTTATATCACCAAAAGATCGAAAAAAGGTTCAAAAGAACTTAAAAGATCGTCTAGAAGGTAAAAGCGTTCCAAACATCTATGAAGTTTCAGCAATAAAAAAAGATGGATCAATTATACTTTTTGAAATTAACAGCTCACTTATAACTTTTAAAAATAAAAGATCAATTTTAGTAAGTCTCAGAGATATTAGTGAACGAAAAAAAACTTTTGAGAAATTAAAAATGCTAGATCAGTTGAAAAAAGATTTCATCGCAATGGTAACTCATGAATATAGAACTCCACTAACTGTAATTAATGCCTATTCACAAATTCTAAAAGAAAATATATCAGAACATCAAAAATATATAAATTCAATTATCGAAGCAGGCAAACATCTAAATGAAATAACAGATAAACTACTTCATGTCTCAAAAATTGAAGCTAAAAAAATGACCTTGCATAAAACTGAAGCAAATTTATCTAATATTACAAAAGATATAATAAGTTCTCATAAAAAAATTTGCAAAAAGAATCACAAATATAGCTCAAATATAGAAGAAAATATTATTTTTTATTTTGATAATGTCCTTATTAAATCAGTGCTACTCAATCTCATATCTAATGCTCATAAATATACTCCTGAAGATAAAAAAATAAAAATAGAATTATATCAAAAAAATGGTGAAGTTTTATTTAAAGTAAAAGATGAAGGGATAGGAGTATCAAAAGATACACAAAAACACTTATTTGAGCCATTTTATATTGGAGATAAGGGACTTACACGTGAAGCAGATCGATTAGGAATAGGCCTATTTACATCAAAGAAGATCATAGAACTTCATAATGGAACA
>CAYQAE010000043.1:0-16358 GCA_964415445.1 uncultured archaeon
TAATTAAAAAAAGCGACTAATAACTAATTTTTACAACCTATAATTTCGGGGGCTAGAATTGATAGGTTGGAAAAGAATAAAATTTTGATTGCTCTTGGTGGAAACGCCATAAAGCAATCTGATGAGGATGGAACTTTTGAAAAACAGATGGAAAATAGTATGGCAGCATGCAAACAAATATCTAAAATAATTGAAAATGGATATAAAATAGCAATTACCCACGGAAATGGACCTCAGGTCGGTGACTTAGCAATACAACAACTTAGAGCAGCTGATGAAGCTACACCTTTACCATTAAAAGTTCTTGTAGCTATGACGCAAGGCCAAATTGGACACATGATTTCCACATGTCTCAAAAACGATTTAAAAAACAAGGAATCAATTATAACATTAGTTACACATGTGAAAGTTGATATTAATGATCCTGATTTTGAAAAGAAATCAAAACCAATTGGTCCTTATTATTTCAAAAAAGATATAAAAAAACTTCAACAAGAATATGAATGGGATTTCAGAAAAGTTCGAGATCACAAAAAACCATATAGAAGAGTAGTGCCTTCTCCAAAACCATTATACATTCAAGAAGCTAATGTAATTAAAAAACTAGTAGAAGATGGAAATATTGTAATCGCTTCAGGCGGAGGAGGAATTCCGGTTTATTTAAACAAAAACAATGAAATAGAATCATTAGATGCAGTTATTGATAAAGATGCATCAGGTGAACTACTTGCAAGATTAATAGATGCAGATTTATTCCTTATTTTAACTGATGTAGAATATGCGTTTATCAATTTTGGCAAAAAAGACCAAAAACCACTTAAGATACTTCAAGTTAATGAAGCAGAAAAATATCTAAAAGAGGGTCATTTTGGACAAGGAAGTATGGAACCAAAAGTCAAATCAGCCATAAAATTCGTTAAAAAGACAAACAAAAAAGCAATTATTACATCGCTTGAAAAAGGATTTGCTGCCATCGAGGGCAAGATAGGAACGCGTATTATTCCAAATAATAATTAAATTTTTTTCTTTTTTTATATTAAAGAGGCTGTTTAATTTTGTAAAAATAATTTTAAATTAATTAGATTCCTATATTAGATTATGTCTTCTTTAGTTTTTTATGTAACTTTAGTTGCAGATTTTACAATAGCTTTATTTTTATTCTTATTTTGTCTTCTAATTTACAAAAGAACACCAGGAGCTTCAAAAGCTTATTTTTATTGGGCAATTACAGCTACAATAGTATTTATAAGTGTAATTTTTAGATCTACTATGTCAATTTTTGTAGATATCGACAAAACTGAGTTAGAAGGATTTGCAGCATTAATTAGAGTAATCCAATATACATTAAATTCAGTAGCCTACTACTATATGGCGTTAGGTGCGATTGTACTTACTTCTAATCTAAAGATAAAAGATTGGAATACAGAAAAAATATTAAAACATCAAAAATTTGTTTTTTTAGGGATTGCTTTGTGGAGTCTATTTATAATTCTTTTATCAATGATTTCAGATTCTAAATTGCCTATTGTTCAATTTTATAGACCATTTTTTGCAATTGCTTGGTCATTTGTATTCATTGCAATAATACCTTTATACAATACTGTAAAAGAATATGCAAAATATTGGAGCTTTTTTATAATTGGTAGCTTTTTTGGAATTATATCCCACATCACTGACATTATAGTTTATTTTTTAAACGATTTTTTGTATCTAACAATAACTTTTATTATACCCTCAATTATATTTATCGTTTTAGGATTCTATAAATTAGGAAAAGATTTGGAGGCTTTTTGATTATTATGACAATTATTTTAGAAATTCGTGAAATAGTAAATTCAAATGTGCCTGGAGTTGGAAAAGGTGTAGTAGATTATGCTATAAAAAGTCTAGGGATTAGCAATGAATCTTCAAATCCAGAAGATATAAATAAATGTGTAAAAGAAGTTGTTAAACATATCCAAACTTTATATGGGATTGATAAAGCAAATTTAGTAAAGAGTAAATTAGAAAATTTGTGAATCTTTTATTTAATTCACAACTTCTTTCAATTCAGATACTATCTCCTTTAGAGGTGGACTATCAAACCATTTTTTGCCAGATAATTCATTACAAAAAGATAGATATACCTCTGATAGAAGTTTTGCAAATCTCTTTGGAAGTGGATTAGGTAATAATTTCACTTGTTTTTTCCAATTAATGTCTCCTTTTTTCTTAACTTCCATGACTTCTTTTGCCCAGTCAGTATCTCTATAGTATTTTCTAGCTAATTCTTTACTTAGTTGCATATCATCTAGTTTAAACCTACACTCATCAGGAGTTCCTAAAACATCAACTAATATTAAGTTTCTATCTTTATCAAATCCTAATTCAATTTTTCCATCTTCATTAGATAATCCTAGTTTTTTGACTTCAGATGTAATAAAATCATTTACTTTTTTGTTGATCTCTAATATTTTCTCAAACTCTTCATTAGTTAATCCTGCTATCTCTTTTGCTTCATTGTGGCTAATATATCTATCAGTTGATTCTAATTTAGTTGAAAAATCAAAAATTGCTTCATCTAGATCTTGGCCTGGTTTTGGCATTTCATCTAAACCTATATCTTCAGGTTTAAGTTTTCCATTTTTAATTCTACGAAAAACGCTCGATCCGGCAGGTAATGAATTCCTATAAATTATCTCAAGCGGTATTAGTATATTTGGAGGTTTTGATTTATACATTGAATATTCATAAGTATTTCCTTTAATTTTAGGTTTTAGGACTTGCAGAAGATCTATTTCCATGATATTTGTAGGTTTTTTAAGTTCAGATAATTTTTTTACTTTTCCATCTTCAACTAATCCTCTATAATGGGTCTTAATCTCTTCTTTTTCTAATTTTTCAAAAAAATAAGCACCCACCATACATAGAGCTTTTCCTTTATCTTTGATATCATCAGGCATCTGACCCCAATCAAATACAGAATATCGATCTGAGAATATAAATTGACCTATTCCTTGTTCATTTTCTTTAGGTTCCTTAATTATCTCTAAATTTTTTACACTACCCATTTTGATTCACCAAATTATCTTTTTAATCACTTGCACAGTGATACAATTGTTCAAAATCAAAATGTTTTTATTTTATTGTAAAATTGTAAAGAAATAATTTTTTAAAAAAGTTAGATCTATTCTTTATTATGAATAAAGTTTCACAGTTTCTAATTTCTACATTTTTTTTTAGTTTAATTTTGATAGGATTTGGCTGTGTTGATGATTCAAACGAAACTTATCCTGATGTAGATCGTAGAGATAAAATACCAGTTAATAAAACAAAATATTTTCCTGATATAGATCTAAATCCACCTATTATTCATTCAAATGAATTTGAAGATCCAATTCCACTTTCAACTTCAATAAATACTGCTGGAGCTGAAGATTCTCCATTTATGCTTCCAGATGGAAATACTTTGTATTTCTTTTTCACCCCAGATGTAGATGTACCTCCAGAAAAACAACTTCTAGATGATGTATCTGGCATATGGGTATCTCAGAAGAATAATAATTCATGGACAAAACCAGAGAGAGTTTGGCTTCAAGACCCTGGAAAATTAGCTTTAGACGGCGCAGTCTCTATACAGGAAAATGAAATGTGGTTTGCCTCAGCTAGAGAGGGTTATGAAAGTGTAAATATATTTTTGGCAGATAAAGTAGATGGTAAATGGAAAAATTGGAGATATAGTGGTGATAGTCTCATGAAAGAAATACAAATAGGTGAAGTACATATACACGGCGATAATCTATATTTTCATTCAGATCAATCTGGAGGAAATGGTAGTTATGATATTTGGGTTACTACAAGAAATGGTGATTCTTGGTCAGATCCTGTAAATATTGAAGCAGTAAATACTGATGCATCAGAAAGTTTACCTTTTATTAGTCCTGAGGGGGATGAACTTTGGTTTACAAGAACCTATCTAGGAACTCCCTCAATATATCGTTCAATTAAAGGAAATGAAAAATGGAGCACACCGGAATTGATAGTATCGCAATTTGCAGGAGAACCAACTCTTGATGAAGATGGTAACCTATATTTTGTTCATCACTATTATGAAAATGGGACTATGATTGAAGCAGATATATATGTGGCTTATAAAAAATAATTTATGTAAAATCTTTATTTTGTATTTTAGAAAGAGATAATATTAAAAACAAGAATGAAAGTGATGTTAAATATACACAAGATTCCCATACTTCCATAAGATTACTTACTTCTAAAACAGTGCCGTGTGGCATTAAATCATACATAAATACATCAAAATGATACATAGGCACTACTTTTGCCAATGTTGGACCCATAAGCCCTACTCCACCTAATAAACTAAGTCCAAATCCTAAAAAAAGAGCAATATATAGTGGTCTATCAAATTGAATACCACACCACAAAAACATTACTCCATATACAGCGCAAACTAAAAAACCAATAAAAATAGAATAGAAGTTCAATATGGATAAAAAAAGCAGAAACACTTACAACTGAGGCCATCAGACAGTACAAACATATAAGTGGAATTGAGACCACAAAAAATGATAGCACCAAAAACGCTAGATATTTATAAATAACTAAATCAAAACGCGAAATAGATCTAATTAACAAATAACTATATGTTTTGTTCTTGCTCTCTTCATTAATCAAAGAAGTTGCTTCTAATATTGCAAACAGGACAAAAAATAATGTAAAAAATAATAATCTAGTTAGGTTTGTAAATTCATCTGCTAATTCTTCCTTTGAATCTAACATATTTGGGTTGTATATTTTAATTAAAACTACAATTAAGAGTGGAAGCAAAGATAAGAAAATAATTAATTTTGTTTTTTTATCTTTTATTAATCTCTGAAGTGTGATATTAAAAAGTGGTATTCCTCGTTTTATTTTATCTTTTATAGCACTCATTAATTTTCCTCCTCATTAATGCGTTTATCCACAAGATAGTGAAATACACTCTCTAGATCATCATCTAGACTTGAGAGAAGAAAAAGTTCAGCATTATAGTGCAATAATACTCCTGTGATGTTTGCATAAAAATATTATGGATTATCTGTCTTTACATGAATGTCTTCTCTACCATCTTTTTTTACAACTTTAATTGAAGAGACATAGTCAAGTCCAATTAAAACTTTTGAAATCTCTCTTGGTTTATCTACTGATAATTTAATAGTATGAGGTACATCATTTATCATTTCTCTTATATCGTGAATTTTGCCTTCAGCTAAGCGTTTTCCTTGATGCAAAACTACAACCTGGTTAGCCATACGCTCAACTTCATGCAATACATGGCTGCTTACTAAAACATTTTTTCCTTCATCCCCTAAATCATGAATGAGGTTTATCATCTCAACTCGACCAACTGGATCCAATCCATTTAGAGGCTCATCTAAAATTAAAAGATCAGGATCATGTACTAAAGCTTGAGCTAGTTTTATTCTTTGGCGCATACCTTTACTAAAACCTTTTAATTTACGATTTTCAACTTTTTTTAGCTTTACACGGCGCAAAACTTCATCTACCGCTTTATCCAACTTAGAATCTCTAAGCCCATTTAGTTTTGCCATAGCATATATAAATTGTTTTGCACTCATCCAAGGATACATACTATCATGTTCTGGAGCGTAGCCTATGCGTTTTTTGAGTTCAGTACTGTCCCATACATCTTGACCTAAAACTTCTACATATCCTGTGGAAGGTTTAATTTCACCACAGATCATCTTAAGGGTGGTAGATTTTCCTGCACCATTTGGGCCCAAAATACCGACAGTACCTTTTGGAATTTCAGCTGAAAAATCTTTAAGAGCACTTATATCTCCAAAGGTCTTAGATAATTTATTTATTTTTATCATATTGGTCTATCCTAAAATACAATTTGATTTAAAAATTATAGTTTTTATAAAAAGAATCGATCTTATGACTTCCATAACTATATCTGAAAAATTAAGACAACGTATAGAAAAATGTACAAATAATAATATAAGTTTTGATGCTTTTTTAGAGAAAATACTAGATCATTATGAACACTGCCCATATTCAGAATAAATATAGATACTTATATTAGTAATAAATGAATTAAACCAGAAAAACTTTATTAATGTTGAGAAATTGGCAATTATTTTAAAGTTAGTTAGAGGCGAATAAAAAATATGGGAAAAATAATCGAAAAATCAAAAATTAATTCACTTTTAGAAGATATCAAGAAAGATTATGAATTGATTGCGCCCATAAAAACAGATGTAGTTAGATATGACGTAGTGGACAATGTCTCTGATATTAATTTGATTGATCAACCTTATTATTCATTTAAAAATTATATACAACCTCCTGAATTTAAAATTGCAGATATTGAAGATGGCGAATTAGATTTTAGTTATAAAATACCAAAAAGAGTTATTTTTGGTGCATGGATGTGTGATCTTAAATCTATTCCTATGGTTGACAAATTATTTTTAGAAGAACCAGCAGATCCTTATTATAAAGCAGTCAGAGAAAATACAATATTTATGGGTGTAATGAGCAAAGATCAAAAAAAGGATCAGTATTTATTTTCAGATAGAGTTGATATTAAACCTTATTATGATCTTCTATTTTATGACTTAGGTAGTAAATACCATATAGAAATTGGTAGTGAAAAAGGTAGGCAATTTGTCAAAGATTTAGATGATCATGAGTTTAGGATACCAAAAGAAGCATCAAAAGATCAATTAGTAGATATTGATATTTCTGATAAATTTGATGACCCCAGATGGGATGCAGAGGATGCAAATAAACTTTGTTTTGGTTGTGGGACATGTACTACAATGTGCCCCACTTGTTTATGTTTTAGTATAAAAGATGATGTTAATTTAGATCTAAAGACTGGTGAGAGAAAAATTAATTGGGAATCTTGCCAATTAGAAGATTTTACTAAAGTTGCAGGTAATGAAGTATTTAGAAAACCACGTATTCAGAGATTTAAACATAGAATTTATCATAAAATTCAATATTTCAAAGATAGATATGGTATTCCTTTCTGCACAGGATGCGGAAGATGTATTAGATATTGCCCAACTAAAATTGATTATATTAAAATAGTGGATGATTTAAAATGAGTGAGACTGTAACTTCTAAAGATAATGAATATGCACCTAAAGATTATGTAATTGATAAAATCGAAAAACAGACTGAAGATACAAATATCTATACTCTAAATTGTGATCTAAATCCAGACCCAGGTCAATTTGTAGAAGTATCAGTTCCATATTTAGGCGAAGCCCCTATTTCTGTTGCTTCAAATGATCCTAATAAATTGGAACTTCTAATTAGAAATGTAGGATCTGTTACAAATGCTATTTTCAAATTAAAAGAAGGCGATAAATTAGGGATTCGTGGGCCATATGGCCATGGTTATCCTATGGATAAAATGGAAGGTAAAGATATTATTGTGGCAGGAGGAGGAACAGGTGTAGCACCTCCTATGGGTGTCCTAAAATATATCGAGAAAAATCAAGATAAATATGGCAAAGTGCATATATTTTTAGGATTTAGATCTCCACAAGATGTTTTATTTAAAAAAGATATTGATAGATTTGAAAAATCATTTAGTGTTAATCTCACAGTAGATCGAGCAGATGATACATGGACTTGCGATGTAGGTCTAATTACAGAACTTATGGAAAAACATGATATGGATCCAAAAAACAAAGTTGTAATTTGTTGTGGGCCTCCTATAATGATTAGATGTTCTATTGATCAATTTAAATCACGTGGTTTTTCAGATGATCAAATTTATGTATCTCATGAAAGACATATGCGATGTGGGATTGGTAAATGTGGACATTGCATGATACATGGCAAATATGTGTGTAAAGACGGGCCTGTATTTAGATATGATGAAGTAAATGATGTCAGTGAATAGATATGAGTAAACCAAGAGTAATTATATATGGATTAGCATCATGTGGTGGATGTCAACTTCAAATATTAGATTTAGAAGATGAACTATTAGATATTGTAAATATAATCGATATTGTTAATTTTAAAGAAGCACAATCTAATAATGAAGCAGGTCCCTATGATGTTGCGATTATAGAAGGTACAGTTACATGCGAGCGCGAAATCGAAAAAATAAAACAATTAAGGGAAGATTCAAAGATTGTAGTTGCAATAGGAACTTGTGCAACACATGGTAATTTTCCTGCCCTAAAAAATTATTATGATAGAGGAGACTATGAAAAAAATGTTTATGGTAGATCCAAAGCACCATTAGGTAATTTAGATGAATATTCAGGTATTGATAAATACATTAAAGTTGATCACTACATTTATGGATGTCCACCTACAAAAGATGATATATTACAATTTCTAAAAGATGTAGCATTAGAGAGACCTCTCACAAAACAAAATAATCCTGTATGTGTTGAATGTAAGGCAAAAGGGAATAAATGTGTATTAGATGATGGTAAAATTTGTTTAGGTCCAATTACTCATTCTGGATGTGGTGCAATCTGTCCTACATATTTTCATAGATGTGACGGTTGCAGAGGTCCCCTAGAATATTCAAATTTACATGCAGAATTAGAATTATTTAGACAAAATAAAATTTCAAAAGAGAGAATCTTAAAACGTCTAAGATTATTTGTTGGAACTGCAAAAGAATTACAGGAGTTGAAAGTATGAGCACAGAAATAAAAGTTGAACATATAGCACGAGTAGAAGGTCATGGAGACGTATATGTAAAAGCAACTAAAGATAAAGTTGAAAAAGTTGAAATGAGAGTATTAGAAGGTGCAAGATTATTTGAATCCTTACTTCGTGGTAGAGATATCCATGAAGCTCCTGGAATTACCATGAGAATTTGTGGAATTTGTTGTTCTTCACATCTTTTAACTTCACTTACCGCAGCAGAAAAAGCATTAGGAGCTGAAGAGACTGAACAAACTAAACAACTACGTGAAATATTGTGTATGGGTGAGATGATCCAAAGTAATTCTTTGCATACTTATTTCTTAGCATTGCCTGATTTTTTAGGTTATCCTTCTGCAATTGCTATGGCTGATAAATATCCAAAAGAAGTTAAAAGAGCTCTGCAGATTAAAAAATTAGGTAATGATATTGCAGAAGTTATAGGTGGACGTGCTCTACATCCAGTCAATCTTAAACTTGGTGGATTTTTTAAACTACCTAAAAAACGTCAATTAGATAGATTATTAGATAAAGTTAAATCTATGAAAGAAGATGCCAAAAAAACAGTTGAATTATTTTCATCTTTGGATATGGGTGATTTTGAGAGAAAAACACCAACTCTATCTTTAGGAAACACTGGTCGCTATGAATTTTTAAAAGGAGACATTGTATCACCCGATGGATTTAAAATTAAACAAGACCAATATTTAGATTACCTAAAAGAGACAGTAGTAGATTATTCAAATACAAAATTATCTGCCCTAAATGGACGCGGTTTTATGGTATCTGCACTATCTCGATTGAATAATAACTATAAATACTTGTCAGATACTACAAAAGAATATTTAGATCAAGCTGATATTAATCTACCTAGCTATAACCCTATTCATATTAATTTAGCTCAAGCTTTTGAAATTCTACATTGTGTGGACAATACTATTGATCTTTTAGAAAATCTAGATTATAAATTGGATAATACCGAATTTAAACTCAAAGCTGGCGAAGGTATAGCCTACACCGAGGCTCCACGAGGATTACTCTTACACCATTATAAATTTGATGATAAAGGTAAAATAAATTATGCCAATGTTATAACACCTACTGCTGCCTATCTAAAAAATCTAGAAGAAGATATTAGTGAATATGTCCCTACTGTGTTGGATCAGCCAAAAGATGATATTATATTTGGAATAGAAAAAATAATTAGAGCTTATGATCCGTGTATCTCTTGTTCTTGTCATTCTCTTAATGTAAATGTAGATTTGAAATTATAATGTTTAAATGAATCCAAAAACTGTTATAATAGGTATTGGAAATACTCTACGCAATGATGATGGGGTAGGTCCATATATTTTAGATAAATTAAGGGAAAAAAATTTACCTAAAGATATTAGATTAGTTAATTTAGAATCTGCAACTGTTGATATTCTAAATGCAATTGAAGGATTCTCAAAAGTTATAATAATAGATTCTATGAATTTTCAAAGTAAAGTTGGAAAAATTCATGAGTTTAAATTAGATGATTTAGCTGACAATAAAAAATCTTTTAATTTACATAATATAGATTTTAAATCTCTATTTTTGACTGCAAAAAAAATTAATAGATCTCCAGATGAATTGAAGTTTTATTGTATTGAAATTAAAGATACAAACTATGAACAAAAATTATCTGCTGAAGTGAAAAAATCTGGGGATATTTTAATTAAAATGCTTTTAGATGAAGTTTCAAAATAAATTATAAATTTCTTTCCTTCGGGAACAAAATTTTCCAAAATAACTTTCCTAAAGGAAAGTTTTTGAAAAAATGAAAAATAATAGAATTTCTGAATTTAAAAATAAAAAATTATAAAAATCAAAAATATATTTACTAAATTATGCACAATACAGTATCAATTGATGTAAATAAAGATATTTTAGAAGAGAATCGGAAATTAGCTACTAAAAATCAAGATATTTTATTAAAAAATAATATAGTCGCCTTTGATTTTTTAGGTTCAATTGGATCAGGCAAAACTTTAATCATTGAAAAAATTGCAGAGCATCTAAAGAATAAGAAAAAAATAGGAGTAATCGCTGGTGATGTAGCAGGTGATGATGATTATAAGCGATTTAAGTCTCATAATTTAGAAGTAGTTAATTCAAATACAGGCAAAGAATGTCATCTAGATGCACATTTAGTTCATCATGCAATTGATAGTCTAAATTTAGACAATATTGACGTTTTATTTATTGAAAATGTAGGCAATTTAGTATGTCCTGTTGATTTTCCACTTGGTTCACAAAAGAGAATTATTGTAATCTCAATCACAGAAGGTGATGATATTGTCAGAAAGCATCCACATATCTTCAGAGAAGCTGATATTGTAGTTATCAACAAAATTGATCTAAAAGATGCAATGGAAATAGATCCACAAATCTTAGTTGAAGATGTCAAAAAAATAAATTCATATGCTAAAACAGTTTTATCTGATGCTAAAGGCGATATTGGTATAGATGAATTGATTGATCTACTTGAAATATAACTATCATGAAAATTTTTGTATATGGAATTGTCCAAGGGGTAGGATTTAGACCTAAAGTCTATAATATAGCTAATTCTATGAATCTTAAAGGTTATGTTAGAAATAATGGATCAAATGTTGAAATTTTGATTAATAAAAATCATAAGAAATTTATATCTAAATTAAAAGAATCTCTGCCACCCCTAGCTAAGATTGAAAAAATAAAATATGAAAAAGAAAAAGATTCAGATTTTGATGATTTTCAAATAAAAAAAAGTATATATGGCCAAAAACAATCAACTATACCTACAGATACTTCCATATGTCAAAATTGTCAAATTGACCTTTTTGATAAAGATAATAAAAGATATTTATATTCTTTTACAAATTGTGTGGATTGTGGAAGTAGATATTCTTTAATTAAAGACCTACCTTATGATCGAAATAATACTTCAATGGATGAATTTCCTCTGTGTGCTAGCTGTAAAGTAGACTATTTTGATTTTAAAAATAGAAGGTTTCATGCACAAACTATCTCTTGTCCTAAATGTGGGCCCAAATATACATTATATGATCGAAATAAAAATATAATATCAGAAAATCCTATCAAAAAATTTGCAGAATTTATAGATGAGGGAAAAATTGGAATAATAAAAAGCTGGGGAGGTATGCATACATGCTGCAAACTTGAAAAAACAAAAAACCTTAGAGAAATCTACAATCGACCAAATAAACCGTTTGCAATTATGGTAAAGGGCATAAATACAGCAGAAAAATATGCATATATTGAGAAACATGAGAGAGTGTTGTTAGAATCAAGCCAAAGACCTATAGTTTTAGTTCAAAAAAAGAGTTCTAAATTAGAAGAAGTATCTCCTGGTCTAGATAATGTAGGAATTTATCTACCCTATAGTAGTTTGCACCATATTCTTTTTTCATATCTTAATTCAGATTGTGTAGTTATGACCTCTGCCAATTTATCAGGTGAACCAATTATATTAGAAAATAATGATGTTTTTAGTCTAGATGCTGATTATTATCTTCTAAATAATAGAAAAATAGTTCAAAGAAGCGATGATTCTGTAGTTCGATTATATAAAGATCGAAAATTTTTCATAAGAAGATCTCGAGGATTTATTCCAACTAAAATTAAAGTGCCCTACACTAAAAATATCTTAGCAGTGGGAGCTGAGAGAAACGTAACTTCAGCAATATCAAAAGATGGAAATATGTATATCTCACAATACATTGGAAACACTCGACATTATCCTACTTTAGAATATCTCTATGGTGCATCTAATCACCTAATGAATTTGTTAGGTATTAATTTTATTAATATGGTAGGTGCGGATCTCCATCCTAGATATGCTACAAAAAAAACTGCAAAGGCATTTTCTGAACAATTTGATGCAAAATTAGTCGAAATTCAACATCATTGGGCACATGCCACATCATTAGCCATAGATAATAATTATCATGATCCTATAATTGCTCTAAGTCTAGATGGTGCAGGATATGGAGATGATGGAAAAATTTGGGGTGGTGAAATTCTATTTTCTGATTTTTTCTCATACAAACATCTAGCCACATTAGAAGGAATTCCTCTAATTGGTGGGGATAAGGCGGTGTATGAGCCAAAAAGATTAGTTTATGCACTTCAAAATTTATTAGGAATTGAATCTAGTTTGTATGATGAGGATACTCAAAATGTTTTCTCAAAATTAATCAAAAATAGCTCTATATCAACTAGTTTAGGTCGTGTTCTTGATACTGTATCTGCTTATTTGGGAATATGTGAAAGTAGAACTTATGATGGAGAGCCTGCAATGAAATTAGAGAAATATCTAAATTTAGGTAAGAATAAATATTCATTTGATATTTCATCTGAACATTCAAATCCAATAGAAATTAATACTCATTCTCTATTTAGAGAATTATTTTCAAAAACACCAAAATCTGATAAAGATAAAGCAAATTTAGCCTATTCATTTGTGTATACTTTAGTAGGTGAGATGACAAAACAAGCTATTCATTTAGCTGATGAATATGATGTTGGGGCAATTGGAATAACTGGTGGTGTATCATACAATAGAGCAATTGTTAAGATAGTTGAAAATGAACTTAAAGATCAAGATATTAAATTTTTAACTCACAATAGAGTCCCAAATGGCGATGGTGGCATAAGTATTGGACAAAATGCAATTTTAGGTTTCTCTACGATATGATAAAATTTATATTGGGTGTTTTTTTCATAAAAAAGTGAGAAAAAATGTGTTTAGCAGTTCCAGCAAAAGTTTTAGAAATTCAAAACTCAGAAGCAAAAGTAGATTATGGTGGAATTAAACGTACTGTTAATGTATCATTAGTTGATATAAGTTTAGGAGATTATGTTTTAGTACATGCTGGTTTTGCTATCCAAAAAATAGATGAAGATGAAGCAAAAAAATCACTAGAGTTATGGAAGCAAATTTCTTCAATTTAGAGTGTTATAAAAATGCATGAGATATCTGTTATGACACAAATTGTCCAAGTTGCAATAGAGGTGATAAAAAAAAATAAAGTGGATAGAGTCAAAGAGATTTATCTAGATGTAGGAGATTTAACTTTTTTAGCACCCAAGCAACTTGAATTTGCTTTTGAAGTGATATCTAAAGATACGCCATTATCTGAAGCTAAATTAATCCTAAATTCAATTAAACCAAAATTAAAATGCGAATGTGGATATACTGGGTCAATTAAACAAGAAGAGGATCCTGAATTTCATTATTTTCTACCTTCATATTCTTGTCCAAAATGCTCTTCTAAATTAAAGATAGTAGAAGGAGATGAATGCAAGTTAACAAAGATTATAGCTGAGAGTTAAAGATGAAAATTTCAGATCTAAAATCAGACAAAAAAAGGATATTTTGTCATATCTGTGGAACACATGAGTATACTATAGTGCATAATGGAATTAGGCCAATTCTTTCAGAGAATATTGAAATTAGGTGTGGACCAGGTTGTCCTGTATGTGTTACTCCAACTTCTGAAATTGATGCTATAATTGATCTTGCAAAAGATGGTATTACAATTTGTACTTTTGGTGATATGTTAAGAGTTCCTGGCACTGAGATGTCACTATCTGATGCTAAAGCTTTGGGTCACGATATAAGAGGGATTTATTCTATATCTGATTCAATTGATATAGCTAGAAATAATCCTGATCTAGATGTAGTTCATTTTGCAGTAGGATTTGAGACAACAGCACCTACTACTGCTGCAATTTTGCTTAAAGATCTTCCTTCTAATTTTAGTGTATTTTGTTCTCATAAATTAATTCCACCTGCTATGGAGCATCTTCTTCAATTAGATAATTTAAATATTGATGGATTTATCTGTCCAGGCCATGTTAGTACAATTATAGGGGTAGATCCTTATGAATTTATTGCTGACGATTATAACATACCTTGTGTAATTTCTGGATTTGAAGGTAGTGATGTAATTAAAGGACTTAATTCTTTAATAAAACAATGTGAATATGGAAAAGCTAAAGTTGAAAATCAATATCAAAGTGTAGTTAAAAAAGAAGGTAATAAATTAGCAAAAAAAGCATTGAAAGATGCTTTTGATATTTGTGATGTTAATTGGAGAGGTTTAGGTAAGATAAAGAATACAGGATATAAAATTAAAGATAAATTTTCTAAATTTGATACAACAAAGAAATATGATGTTTCTCTCAAAGATAAAAATGATATGCCAAAGGGTTGTAAATGCCATCTAGTCTTAATTGGACAAATTTATCCTAATGAATGCCCTCTATTTATGAAAAAATGTACCCCTGATAGTCCAGTTGGACCATGTGCGGTGAGCAGAGAAGGTGCATGTTACATTGTTATGAGACATGAAAAATTCTAACAAATCCTAGGTATAGGATCACCAATTGGTGTATCAATTATCCTTTTTCCACCAATCTTTGTTTGCATTACTACTCCTGATATATCTGATCTAATTTCACCTATAATTTTTGCATCTTTTCCTTCTTTAGTTTTTTTAAGTGAATTTAGAACATTTTGAGCTAGTTCAGGTACAACTCCCATTACAACTTTTCCCTCATTTCCAATCTCTAGCGGATCTAATCCTAACATCTTACAAGCAGACCTTACACTTTTTTCAATTGGAATTTGATCTTCATAAATTAAAATACCTACCTTTGATTTCTCACTTAACTCATTTAGGCAATTGGCAACTCCACCACGAGTTGGATCTTTCATTGAAACGATGCCACCTACTTTTAGAGCACTCTCAATCATTTGATTAAGTGGAGCTACATCACTTTTTATATCACTTTCAAATCCATAACCTTCTCTGACAGAAATTAGGGCAATTCCATGGTCTGCGATATTTCCTGAAATAATTATTTTATCTCCATCTCTCAAATTTGAATCTAGCATCCACCTTGAATCAAATTCTCTAAATTCTCTTACCTTTTTAATATTTTTATCTAATATTTTATTTCTCTTTCCTATCCCCGCAGTATTTATGAATAATTTATCTGCAGCGCCATGCTCTACTACTTTTGAATCTCCTGTTATAATTGGAATTCCTATTTTTTTAGATAATTTTCCAATACTTTTCATTATAGCATTTAAATTTTCATAAGATAGATTCTCTTCAATTATCAAAGATAAAGATAGAGCAATAGGTTTTGCACCCATCACAGATATATCATTAATTGTGCCAGCCACAGATAAAGTGCCAATATCTCCGCCTGGAAAAAAAAGGGGCTTTATGGTATGTGAATCAGTAGAAAAAACTATATCCTCAATTATTGCAGAATCATCAAAATCTTTCAATTTAACTTCTGCATCTGAATCATAAAAATTATTAGTAATTAATTTAACTAATTTTTGCATGGCGCATCCTCCAGCGCCATCTTTTAATTTAATTTTATCCATCTAAATTGCCTCTGAATATTTTAATTCAAACAAGCTTTTGGGTTAATATAATTTTTCATAAAAAATTTATAAAGAGATGTAAATTCTAATTTACAAAGGGAGATTAAAATGAATATATATGATTATGCAATGAAGATGGAAAAAGATGGAGAGTCATTTTATAGGGAATTGGCTCAAAAATCACCAAATGAAGGTATGAAGCGGATATTTACTATTTTAGCCGATGATGAAG
>CAYQAE010000044.1:0-16149 GCA_964415445.1 uncultured archaeon
TGGCAGAATTTACGTTTTCTTCCTCAGTTTGGACAAGATTGACAAATTTCGAATGAAAATATTGAGTTGTTTTAATATATTAAATTGGAAATTAACTTAACTTCTTTAATTTAAATTATACTTATAAATTTTCTGAAATAATATAAGTAATACTATTTCATGCTATACATTAAGTATACACCTAAAATAAACATAATGTGAGGATTTAAAATGAATAAGAATAGAATATATGTTAAATTAACATTTTTTTGCTTTTTAGCTATTGTTTCTTTAGTTTCAACAAATGCAGGTCCGAATTTTTCGGAAAATACAAGTTATATACCTTCGACATATGATGAAAATTATTTATGTAATTTTACAATTTTATGGAGCAATGCAAATACTACCTATTTTGAAAATAATTTTACAGGATCACTTCAAAATTATACAATGTCAAATGATTCTAATTTCTATTATTACAACATGAGTTCTGCATTAGGAGCAGGAGTTTATCAATATAGATTTTTAGCAAATGATTCATCTGGCGCATGGAATATGACAGATACTTTGACATTTGAAATTTCAAAAGCATCTACGACAGTTACCTTGTATTTGAATGATACAAATGGAAATATCGAATTCACATATGATGGGGAAATTAATGCATCTGCTAGTGCATCAAATAATGAAGTTGATGTTAAACTCTATAGAAATGATACAGATGTAACAGCCCAAATGAATGCATTTCAAACTTTAGATGCAGGGATATATGAATATGTTGCAAATTGTACTCATTCAGAAAATTATTCTTCTGCAACAAGCAGTGCTTTTATCTTGAAAATAAATAAAGCTGAATCAACAATTGGGCTACAAATTAATGGCTCATCAAGCGACAAATCTTTACCTGATAATAGCGTAGCTCGATTTCAAGTAACTTTAACAGAACCTCTAAATAGTGGTACTATTTTCCTTTATACTAATTTAACCGGAAACGAAATGCAATGGTCAACAGCAACAGATGCGTCAATTGATAACTATACTGATTTATCTCCTTATTTACCTGGCAAATATAAAATTGAAGGTAATTGGTCAGGTAATAATAATTATTTAGCTTCAACTGATATCTATATTCTTACTATTACAGATACTACTGCACCTACTTGGGATGAAATGCCAAAAGATCAAAGTGTTGAATTGGGAGAAAAGTTTATTTATGATGTAAATTCGTCAGATGATGTTGAAGTTACTTCATATTATGTAAATGATACAACAAATTTCGCAGTTGATGGAAACGGTATAATTACAAACAATACAGAATTGAGTTTGGGAGTTTATTCATTGCAGATTAATGCCTCTGATGCAGTAGGAAATAATAATTCTACTTCAATTGTAGTTACAGTTCAAGATACTACTGCACCTACTTATGATAGTTTAAATGAGATATCTGATCCTACTGAGTTAGGTGATTCAGTTACAATTGAGTTAAATATTTATGATGCTTCTGGTGTAGGTATAGATATGGTTTTATTAGAAGCTGAAGGTGTAAATTATACAATGGTCAATACTGTTGGTGATACTTACCAAAATAATAGCTGGACACCTTCTACAACAGGTTCATTGGGTTATACAATTTATATGAATGATACTTCAGGTAACGTGAATACTACTTCTGATACTATTACTGTTGAAGATACCACCGCACCTACTTGGGATGAAGTACCTCAAGATGTTGGACTTACTTATGGTGAAGCATTATATTATGATTTAAATGCGTCAGATTTAAGTGGAATTGCAAATTATTATATTAATGATACTAATAATTTCTCTATTGATACTGATGGAATTTTGAGAAATGCAACTATGTTGAGCTTAGGCACTTATATATTACAAATCAATGCAACAGATAACTTTGGAAATAACAATTCAACAACAATTATCATAAGTGTCACAGATATATTTGCCCCTACATGGGATCAAATGCCTGAGGATCAAACAATTGAACTTGGTGATTCATTTAGTTATGATGTAAATGCAACAGATGCACAAAATGTTATTTACTTGGTAAATGACTCAAGGTTTACAGTTGATGGTGATGGTATTATTACTAATGCTACATTTTTGAATGTTGGTGTTTATCCTATTCAACTCAATGCAACTGATGGGACAAATATTAATGAAACTACAATCACAATTACTGTAGAAGATACTACCGCACCTACTTGGGATGATCCACTTTCAAATCCAACAATTGAATTGGGTGAAACATTTAGCTATGATGTAAATGCCACAGATCTTAGTGATGACATTACATATACTATAAATGATACTACAAACTTTGAAATTAATGCAACAAATGGAATGCTAACAAATAATACAGAATTAGAAGTCGGTGTATATGCAATTGAGATAAATGCTACTGATTCATCAAACAATGTTTTATCTGGAACAATTATCGTAACTGTAGAAGATACTACTAATCCTATGTGGCCTCAAATACCACAAGATACAACAGCTGAATTGGGTAATGATTTCACTTATGATGTTAGTGCCATAGATTTAGCTACACTTACCTATAATGTAAATGATACGAATTTTTCAATTAATTCAAATGGAATACTTACAAATAATACAGTATTACAGCTAGGAACATATGCACTTATGATAAATGTATCTGATCCATCAGATAATAATAATTCAACAGACTTTGTTGTAACAGCTCAAGATACTATGGCACCTACATGGGTACAAAATCCAACTGAACAAACTTTAGATGAAGGAGTTGCACTTTCATATGATCTCAATGCAACTGATGTACAATCAATTACCTATAGTATAAATGACACAACTAATTTTGCAATTAGTGCAGAAGGAATTTTATCAAATAATACTACTTTAGCTGTCGGAACATATGCAGTTTTAGTAACAGTGACTGATGCATCAAATAATGATCTTACAGCTACTATTGTTATCACCGTAGAAGAAATTGTAGAAGCTGAAGGTGAAGAAGTAATTGCAGGTAAAAATACATTGACTTTCACAAATGAAGGAATATCTATTTCTTTTGATTCAACTGCCACAGGAAGATTAACTTTAGAAACATTAACTACTAATCCAACTTCAAAAACTATCGATAATGCCGCAGTATTTCTAAATATCTCTACAGATATTGTATCCTCAGCCCTCTCAGGAATTAAAATTGTTTGGACATATCAAGATGGTGATATCTCAAATCTAAATGAAGATGATCTATCATTCTTTGTATGGAATGGAGAAGATTGGGAAGAAATTGATACAATAGTTTATGCTGATAATAATACTTTGATGGCAACACTTCCACATCTATCTTTATTTGCAGTTGCAGAAGCAGATGAAGAAGATAACAATTTCTTGGTTCTTCTTTTAGTTATAGCTGTTGCTTTAGGTATTGCAGCTGCGATGGTTTTTATGATGATGGCAGGAACAACAAAAGAAAAACAAGCAAAAAACCTAGAAGTAAAAATTGAAAAGAAAGAAGATAAAAAACCAGAAGAAAATACTTCTTCTGAATAAATTCTTTTTTTATTTTTCTTAAAATGATTCTTTAACAAATTAAAATTAATGAATTGATAAATAACTTATTCTTTTGACTTCTTAGAATAATATAAAAAAATAACTATTATACGAAAAAGTTGTAGGTATTGGACGTGCCGAATTTATGCCTGTTTAGATTTTATTTATAATAAAATTAAAACAGGAAATAGCTTATATTTTATATAAGTCGTCTAAATGTAGATACATGGTGGGCTTATGGGCCCGTGTAAAGATATGGAAAAACCATGTTTTTCGGGAAGCTCAGCTTGGTTAGAGCGTTCGATATGGATACTTTATGTATTTGTAGACGATGCTGATAAATCCTTTTGGATCATAGATACCGGAAGGTCCCGGGTTCAAACCCCGGCGGGCCCACCACTACTCTTTATTTCTATAAATTAACCAAAGAACAATTGACCAATATCTTTTCTTTAGATGTTCATGTGTGGTTAAATCCCAAATTTTATCTAGTCCATAATGTAAAATAATCCCTAAAAAGATAGGAAATAGCAAAAATCTTAGTGATTCTAAAAAATATGTTGCCAAACTCAAACCTAAAAAAAATTCAATGTTGTGAAATATCAAAACCATAGGATCTTTTTTATCTTGGATAATGCCGTGCCATTCATCTATCATTTTTTTTGGATTTTTTTTCTTCATATGAAGGCTATAAAATAGATAATGATCAAAATCAACTCCAATCGATGCCAACAAAAAAAGAAGTGCAAAGATTGGTGAAAATAAAAATATAATCGGAATAGCAAAAATTAAAGAAATACAGAGGTGCCAGCTAAAATACATTTAATTCACTGCGACTTTGCTTCTTTTTGCATTATTTTTGAGATCCTCTTTAGAGTTTCTATTTTAGTCCATTTTTTATCTACTTCAATGCTACTATTTTGTCTCCACCAGAGTTTAGGATAACTTTTGTCTTCTTTTTGTGGTTTTAGATGTAATATTCTGGCAGCTTTATAAATATCATCTACTTTAGGATCTCTAAATCCCATCTTTTTTGAAACCTTTCTGCCCCTACTTTTACTTAAATCTTTATCAAGATTGACTGTCCATATTCTCAATAGCAATCCCTTACTCTACTAAAACAGCATTAACTATACCATTTTGACCTGGACGTGATGTGACTTTTGCGGCACCTTGTTCTGTCTCAATAATTGCTCCTTTTGTTACTACATTTCTTCTTACAAAATCTTTGTTAGCTTTATTTTTTTTAACTTCAATGATTTTTTCTTTAGAATATTTTTTTTCGTTTTTATTATATAAATTAGCAAATTCAGCATTTATAAGTCTTAATTTTTTATTTCCGCCTCTTGTGCGTATCATTCTTTTCTTCTCACGTTCTACTTTTATCTCTACTGCTTCGCTTCCTCTTTCATATTTTCTTTTTTTCCTACTTGATCTATATTTTCCGCCTGATACTTTTTTTCTACTTTTTCCATGTATAACTGCCAATTAAGTCACCAATATTAATTTTATATTATAAATGATTGCTATAAACTTGCGTATATAAATATTGTGGTAGAATATTTTATCTACCTTCATTAAAATTCTTCTTGTAATTTAATTGATCCTAATGCTGTTATTTCAATATTTCTATTCCTTGGTCTTGTATCTAACTCTATAAACATTATGGCTTGCCATGTACCTAATTTTAATTTATTTTCTCTAATAGGTACAGATGCAGTAGGACTTAAGACCATAGACCTTACATGACTTCTTGCATTTTCATAGTGTTTAAATGGTAGATCTTTTTTAACTAGATGCTCAATTGTGGCTTTATAATCTTCCTTTAGATTTTCTTCATTTTGATTTATTACAACACAGCCTGTTGCACCGGGGGAATAAACATTCAAAATTCCATTGTTTACTTTTGATTTATCAACGATTTTTTTAACCTTATCTGTAAGGTCAATAATATCAAATTCTCCCTCTGTTTTAATCTTAATACTATCAGTATGTACTATCAAAATTTATACACCTTATTCATGCAACCATTTTAGGAGTTTGTTGAATGCTTCTATTCTGCTGTTATATATAGTTTTTGGACTTTTGAAATAAAATGCATTTGCAGCCTCTGGCACATAATCTTCTTTTTTCTTAGCAATAGGTACTAATCTTATTAAATCTGCTAATAAAACTGAAGCAGAAGGGCTATCACTGATTTGTGCTGTTACTGTGATATAGTTTTGTGTTCCTGCAAAAGTTCTATAATGAATGTTTAGATACATGTGCTTTGTATCTGGATCCATATGGCTCTCAGGAATATGATCAATTCCAATGTGTAGTGGTATACTCTCTTTTGGATATACTTTTGATATGATCTTTGATTTGGATAATTTTTTAGAAGCACCTCGTCCAGATTCATCAGATAAAGATAAAAAATCAGTGTTGCTTGCATATTGCCATTGTGCGATATTTAAAGGGACTCTTGCGTGTTGTGATAGATGACATAGTAAATCGTGAGTTAGAGGCGTCGCTCCACTTGCAAAATCGTTTCCAAATAGTACTGCTTTGTTTTCTCTAGCTAGATGTCTATATTCCTCTACACCTTCTATTACTGTTGGAATTCCATTTATTACACTTACGCCTTCTTTTAGTGCATAGAGCGTATAAATTTTACTGCTTGTAGTTTCTTTTTTAGGTTCTGTGGTAGATGCAATTACTAATACATCCAATCCTTTTAACTCTTCTCTTAGGACTTTTTCAGTATCTCCTTTTGGTACATCATCCCAAATTGAGACTATATCTTTAATTACATGTGTATCCTCGGCACAAACTCCTTTTTGTACTTTAATACCTTTATAATCATCAGGTTGGTTTGGGTAATATTTTTTTACTATCTCATTTACACCTTTTCCTACTTTATTTTTATCTATATCAAAAACTTTGACTAATTCAATATCATCTAGGGGTGTATCTAATTCATTTCTAGCTGGATTGTTAAGACAAGTCCATACGTCTTCACCTTTTTTGTGTAAGGATAGACCATGTAAAAAACAACTTGATACGTATCCTAATCCTACAATACCTACTTTAATTGTCATTTATATCTCTCCGAGGTTTTTAAGTATCTTAAATATAATATTTTATTTCAACTAAATGGTAAGATATAATAAGATTTGTCAACTACTAGATTTTTCAACTTTTGTCTTAATGATTTCTTTTTATGGATGTATCAATAATTATTCCTACCTTTAACGAATCTCAAAATATTACTAATTTGATTAAGAAAGTAAACTCTGTTTTTAATCATAATAATATTGATGGTGAAATCTTAATTATAGATGACAATTCCCCTGATGGAACAGGAGAAATTGCAGAAAAATTATCCAAAAAATATAAGAATATCCGAGTTTTTCATAGAAGGGAAAAATTGGGTTTAGGTTCAGCTTATAAATTTGGATTTAGACAATCTAAATCTCCAATTGTCATGGAGATGGATGCAGATCTCTCACACAATCCTAAATATATCCCTCAATTTTTATACGCTATGAAAGATCATGATTTTGCAATAGGTTCTAGATATATAAAAGGTGGAGGAGTCCTAAATTGGCCTATATTTCGAAAAATGGTATCAACCATAGCCAACAAAGTAGCAGGGATAATTTTAGGCTTAGATACTAATGATGTAACTACAGGTTATAGAGCTTATCGAAAAGATGCATTAGATAAGATAAATTTAGATGAAATTACATCTAGTGGTTATTCATTTCAAGTAGAAATTTTATATCGACTAAAACAAGTTGGTTGCAAATTAGCTGAAGTTCCTATTATTTTTGTAGATCGAAAATATGGAGAATCGAAATTGTCTGAAGATGAGATTTTCAAATTTTTATTTACAGTCTTTAGATTAAAATTGAAAAGATAAGGTATTCATATGACCTTCAAAGAGAGAAAGCGTCAACTTTTAGAAAAATTAAAAATTGCAAAAAAAGAAAACAAAGTTGATCTAGAAGTTTTAGATATCATAGATCTTATTAATTTTTCAAATAATTATTATACTAGCTCATCTTGTTCAGGTAGGATCATATTAATTGAAGTATTGAGGCCTTCTCATAAAAAGGATGCTAAATTTATATTAAAATTACATAGAGAAGTTAAATTTAAAGAGATAAAAGGTGCTATTAAAAAGCATCAAGATAACCAACTTTGGTTGATGTCAGAACCTCCTATATTACATATAGGAGCCAAAGATCTATATTATACTAAAGAAATGCTAAATTTAGGATACAGATCTGGATTTAAACGATCTAATATTAAGTCAGTTGGCACAAAATTTATAGTCGAAATTATGAGCTCTGAAGAGATTCATGTACCAATTGCATATGAGGGAAAATTATTAGTTGAGGATAAATATTTAGAATATGTGGTAGATATCTCAAATAACATATTAAAAAGAGGCAAAGATAGGCTCAAAAAATTATATAGAAATTTAAAAGAGGAGATAAAAACTGACTGAAATTTCTCTGGATGAAAATGCATCATTAATTTTAGAAAAATTAAAAGAAAATGATAATTCACTTTCTGTATCTAATTTAGCTAAAGTTACTAACTTAGATCAAGCTGCAGTAATGCGAGCCGCTTTATTGTTGTCTAGTAAGAAATTGGCTGAAATTAAAGAAAATAAAATTGTTCATCTTAAGATTACAAAAGAAGGAGAAAATTATGCTAAGAATTTATTGCCTGAATTGCGATTGTTGAAAGTATTACAAGAAAAAGAGACTATTTCTATATCTGAACTTTTAGATAAATCTAAAATTGATAAAAAAGAATCAAAGATTGCTTTAGGTTGGCTTATGAGAAATAAGTGGGCTAAAAAGGAAAAAGAAAACCTTCATATAACAGATGAGGGAAGAAAAATAGATATTGATACATATCCTCCTCAAGTTTTTTTAAAAGAGCTAGCAGAGAAAAAAGAAATTGTAGCTAAAGATGATTCATTAATTGATATATTTAGAAAAAGAAAGAAAGTTTTGGATATAAGCGAGAAAATTGAGAGATATATTATATTAACTGAAAATATTAAACTTAATGAGATAAAAACTAAAGATAAGATAACACAAATTACTTCAGATGTAATAAAATCAAAAAAATGGGAAAAGGCAGAAATAAAGCGTTATAATATCTCAGATGAAGTCAAAAAATCTTATCCTGGAAAATTTCATCCACTTAGGTATTTAATGGAGAAGGTTAGAAATATCTTTATTGAAATGGGTTTTTCAGAAGTCGAAGGTCCAATAATTGAAAGTTCATTTTGGAACTTTGATGCTCTATTTCAACCACAAGACCACCCTGCTAGGGATTTAGCAGATACTTTTTATTTGAAAGACTTTGAATTAGGATGTGAAGATCGTGAGATTTTAGAGAATGTTAAGAAAACTCATCAAGATGGTGGAAAAACTGGATCAACTGGTTGGGGATATAAATGGAGTGAGAAATCTTCAAAAAGACCTGTGCTTAGAACTCATACTACTGCAGTATCTGCAAGAAGTTTAAGAAAATTTAAGCCCCCCGCTAAAGTATTTACAATTGGCTCAACTTTTAGAAATGAATCTATTGATTATAAGCATCTTACTGAATTTAGACAAGTTGAAGGTATAGTGGTAGATGATAGTGTTAATTTTGAGAATTTATTGGGTTATCTAAAAGAATTTTACAGACGATTAGGATTTAGAAAAGTTAGATTCAGACCTGCTTATTTTCCATATACTTATTGTAGTGTCGAGCCTGAAGTTTATTTTGAAGATAAAGGAGAGTGGATAGAATTAGGTGGATCAGGTATATTTCGACCAGAAGTAGTTGAGCCATTTGGATTAGATTGTCCAGTCCTAGCTTGGGGTCTAAGTTTAGAGAGACCTGTTATGTTGATGCTTGAGATGGATGATATCCGTGAATTTTACAAAAATGATCTTAATTGGCTAAGAGCAGTTAAGCCTTCTAAATTGAATCTGTATTGAAAATAGATCTTTTTTATTCTATTGGGGAAGATGATTCTAAAATAACTAATTTGTATTTACAGAAGATATAAATTCTTCTGGTGGAATTGCTTTTTTTTCAGATATCCATGGCCTAAAATGAGATAAATTATATGTCAACAATATTGCATTATTTAATATCGCTGTTGTTCCTATTACATAATCTCTAAAATGATGTTTAAATGGTAATTTATTTGCAGAAATTATTGCATTCTCTACTGTTTTTTTACATATATCTTTATCTAAAGATATTATCTTGATATCTAGATGTTCTATTATTTCTTTTTCAAACAAATCTTGTTTTTTGTGTCTTCTATACCACAGTAGAGTTTCAACATAAGATATAACTGACATTGAAATTTTAAATTTTTCTTTATTTGCATAAAACCACAAAATTATGTCTTCATTTCCAAAAATATTGCTATCAAAGAGAACTTTCAATTTAAATCAAATCCAGCGCAAATCATGTGATAATTTATCTATATCCTCTATTGCTTCGTCTTTACTTACATTCTTATAGAAGTTTTGTAATTTCCTAAACCATTCTTTATCTTTAGCTTTTACTCTTTTTTTTGAGTTTTCTAATATATTTTTAATTTTTGGCGATATTTTTATTTTATTTGGAGATATTTGGTAATATTCTTGTGCCATTTGAGTTATCTCTAAAATCAGATCATTAAAAGAAAGGTCTTTATGTTTTATAACGCTTAGTTCTCGTTTCATCTCTGCTAGTTTTTTATGAAGTTCATCTGAAATTTTAATAATTGAACTCATTTTGGTATACCTCTAATACTAGGTATACTATATATACATATAAACTTTTTGAAATGAAATTGAATATTTCACAAAAGTGATTTTAACTAAATTGAATCTGTATTGATTCTTAAAATGCTTTAAGATCTTTTCCTAATTTATAAAATCCTAAAAGAAGTGAAAATCCTAATAATGCTACAAAAGGTAATCTAATGTATTCAAAAATTTCTATTCCTATATCATTTATATTTGCAGAGATCGATTGTATTATTGCAAATATTACTCCAGCCAATAGATATTTCCAAGGAAGTTCTATTTCTTTAGCTTTTTTATAAAAAGGATAAAATATATAGAAAGATAGAACCCAAACTAAAGAAAGTAAAAGATTGAAAAAACTCCTAATTATTTTTGCGCTGTAGAATTCAAAAATTATAGCAAAAAAGAAAATAAAAATACAAATGATGATGATTTGGTATATTCTCTCTATTTTTAAAATCTTTTTTTGATTGATATTGTGTATTCCCAAATCTGAACTTAAATTAAGCATTCCTACCGGTATATAAAAATAACCTATTGCAGAAAAACTCAATGAAATTAATTGAAATAATTCGTTGATATTGGAATCTTTCAGAGGATTTGATGATATCACGATACTTGAAGTTAGAGAGACAAGAGAATCTAATAATATAAAAAAAGTAGCTATAGCCCAACATTTATAAGCTCGAGATCCGCCTTCTGTTCTTTTATATATTAAAACATTAATTATAAATATGGAAAATGTAATTATAGATATTATAACATTTTGAATAAAATAAGAGCTAATCATTTTGTTTTATCCTTTTGAATTTTCATATTTAACTTTTCTAATATTTTATTATAATCGATATCTTTTTCAGGATTTATTTCATGCACTAATTTTCCTTTTTTTAATATCCTTACTCTACCATCAGTTTCTGAAATTACAAAAGCTATGGTTTTAGTTTTTTTAGTAATACCTGCAGCAGATCTATGTCTGGTCCCTAATCCCCCTAAAAACAATCTAACACGTTCAGTTATTAAAAATCGACCACATGCTTGAATTATGCCTTCTTCATCAACAATAAATACTCCATCTACTTTAGATAGTTGATTTATGAAACTTTCAGCATCTTCGTTCATAATAGATATCTTTTTATCCTCAAAAGGATTCGGTACGATTTGTTCAGATTTCAAAAGCACGTTATTTACGTCACCTAACAAAAATGCTGTTCCTACTTTTCTCCCTGCTTTTATCTGTTTTCCTAAATTTGTTGATATCTTTATAATTTGATGTGTTACTTCTCTGATAGGTCTTTTTCTGACAATTAAAGATAAAAATAGTCTATAAATTGATGCAGATGTCGAGTATGCAAATAAACTAATTAGATAATATCCTAAACAAGAAGCTAAAAATATACCTAGTTCAGAAGAATTTTCTGGGATATCATATCCAGCAAATAAAGCTCCAGTTGAGATTGAAATAAATGCAACAATCCTAAATGTAGTTCTATAGTGATATCCTTCAATTTTTTTTCTCCACCAAAGGACAGAATCACCTAAGATACCTATAGATGATAATTCCCAGTCCCATATAAATGTCTCAAAAGAAGTTAAACTACCAAATAATCTCATAGCAACTAATGTAAATGTACAAAGTCCAGGGGAAGGAAATAAAACTATGAAAAAAGCTAATATAAATATAGGTATAAAATAAGCTTGTTCAGATGTTGTCCAAACTAGATCTAACAATATAATCACTTTTTGTGTTTATTTATTTTAACTTTTTAAAATAAAAATATTCTTATTAAATATTTCTAAATTGGATTTAGTAAAAGACACATCTTTTATCTAACTTAATTTCATATGAAATAAATTTGCAAGGTTTGAATAAAATGAAAGCGGATTTCAAAAAACTAGAAGAAAAATGGTCCAAAAAGTGGGCTGAAAACAATATATTTACAGCAAAAAAAGATGATACTCAAGATAAGATTTATGTAAATGTTGCATATCCCTATCCTTCAGGAGCTATGCATATTGGCCATTGCAGAACTTATACTGTTCCTGATATTTATGCAAGATTTAAACGCATGCAAGGATATAATGTCCTATTTCCTATGGCTTTTCATTGTACAGGTTCCCCTGTAGTTGGAATTTCAGAGAGAATTAAACGAGAGGATCCAAAAATCCTAGATTTGTATGGTGGTCTATATGGAGTTCCAAAAGATGTGCTTGCAACTTTTGATAAACCTAAAAACATTGTAAATTATTATTCGAAAGAGTATATGGATTTAATGACTCGTCTAGGTCTATCTATTGATTGGTCTAGAAGATTTACAACAATTGATGAGCATTATAAAAAATTTATTACCTGGCAGTATAATACACTAAAGGAGAAAGAATTAGTCGTTCAAGGAAAACACCCAATTAGATGGTGTCCACATGATGAAAACCCAGTAGGTGATCATGATCTTCTCTCTGGCGAAGATAGCTCTATTTTTGATTATGCACTAATTTTGTTTGATTTCGATGGTCTAAAATTGCCTTGTGCTACGCTACGTGCAGAGACTGTATTTGGAGTCACAAATCTCTGGATTAATCCTGAAGTTACCTACATTAAAGCAGAGGTAGATGGAAATCTATGGCTTCTATCAAAAGAAGCTAAAGAGAAGTTAAAAAATCAACTTAGAGATGTAGAGGAAGTTGGGGAAATTAAAGGTAATGAATTTGTATCCAAATTTGCAAAAAATCCTCTAAATGGAAATGATGTTGTGATTTTGCCTGCAACATTTGTTGATCCTGATGTAGGATCTGGGGTGGTCATGAGTGTACCTGCACATGCCCCTTATGATTATCAGGCATTATGTGATATTAGAAAAGATAAAGAATTTTTATCTAAATTTAATCTTAAACCAAAAGATGTAGATTTAGATCTAATTTCAATTATTGAAGTTTCAGGTTATGGAAAATATCCTGCAAAAGAAATTTGTGAGAAGATGGAAATTTCAGATCAAAATGATCCTAAATTAGAAGAGGCTACAGAAATTATATATAAACATGAATTTTCTCGGGGCTATCTTAAAGATTTAGTATCTAGCTATGGAAAAATTCAAGTTGCAAAAGCTCGAGATGTAGTTAGAGAAGATATGTCTAGGGAGGCTACTGCTTCATTTATGTATGATTTTTCAAAACAGGATGTATTCTGCAGATGTAATACAAAATGTGTAGTTAAAATCTTAGAAGATCAGTGGTTTTTGAAGTATTCTGATCAAGATTGGAAAAATAAGACAAAAGAAGCTTTTTTAGACATGAATTTGGTGCCTGAAGAAGTCAGATCTAATTTTAATCATGTAATTGATTGGCTAAATGATTGGGCATGCTCTCGTCGAGTTGGCTTAGGAACAAAGCTACCCTGGGATGACAAATGGATAGTGGAACCCTTATCTGATTCTGTAATTTATATGGCATACTATACTATTTCACATATTTTAAATAAAATTGATCCAAAAAATTTAGATAAAGATGTCTTTGATTATTTGTTTTTATCTAAAAGTATTTCTACCCATCCTGAAATTGATAAGCTAAAGGAGATGAAAGAAGAATTTGATTATTGGTATCCTTATGATTATAGGTTTTCTGCAAAAGATTTAATTGGAAACCATCTAACTTTCCAAGTATTTCACCATACTGCTATATTTGCCAAAAAATATTGGCCAGGCGGTATAGTTGTATTTGGGATGGGGCTATTGGAGGGCAAAAAAATGTCTTCATCCAAAGGTAATGTCTTTTTACTTAAAGATGCCCTAGATGAGTTTGGATCAGATTCAGTTAGAGTATTTTTGATGTCTTCATCTGAGCCATGGCAGGATTTTGATTGGAGAAATGATCAAGTCCTAGCCACTAAAAACCGACTTGAAAATTTTTATTCAATTTGCACAGAAATTTCAGATGAAAAAGGCCCAGAAGAAGAGATTGACAGATGGATTATAAGTAAGATGAATATGAGAATTAAAGAGACAACTGAAGCCTTGGAGAATTTTCAAACTCGAAAAGCTCTGCAGAGCGGATTTTTTGATTTTTATAATGATTATAGATGGTATCAAAAAAGGAAAGTTAAGAAAAATTCAAAAATTGAGAAGAAAATTGTAAATTCATGGGTAAAGCTTCTAGCTCCCTTTGCTCCTTTTGTATGTGAAGAGATTTGGCAGATATTGGGAGAAGATGAGTTTATATCTAAATCAATATGGCCTAAATATAATGAAGAAGAGATAGATCAAAATTTAGATTTAGCTGAGACTTTTATCCAAAATACAATTTCAGATATTAAAGAAATTTTGAAGCTTCTCAAAATTGATAAAATTTCAAAATTAACTATGATAACATCTAATATGTGGAAGTGGGATATAACCCAGAAGATGTTATCTCAAAAGACTCTTAACCAGAAAAAATTAATCCCTATGTTTATGAAAGATGAAAAGATCAGAAAGCAAGGCAAAAAAGCAGTTAAGTTCATCCAAAGGATTGCAAAAGAAATTCAAAAGATGCCTTATATGAGAAGAATTGATGAGAAAAAAGTTCTAAATTCAGCTTCTGATTTTTTAAAAAATGAATTTGGAATAGATTCTATTGAAGTTGTGTCAGAGAAAGATTCAGATCATAAAAAAGCATCGCAATCTATGCCTTTTAAGCCAGCGATAATTGTGGAATGATTTTGGTATTTAGATTGATTTAGAAGTATTTTTTATTTTAAAACGTTAAGTTTATATATTTAAAAAATAATATATTATTATAGGAAAAATATTGTTTCAGGAGCGGCACAATATGTTAGGTTTCACAAATAGGTTTGGTAATAAATTTATAATTTTGGTTTTTGTAATTTTGAGTGCTAGTTTTGTTAATTCTAAGTGGGTACAACCTACAGATGGACAAGAAATTGGTTCAGGGTCATATACTGTAAAAGTATGGCATGATGGAACGTATGATTCTAATATGGGCATTGATATAACTGCCACAGCAGCAGAGATGAGAATAAACGGTGGCACAACATATTCAATGACAAAATACAAAACAGAGGATGGTGGTTACGATACATATTGGGAGAAAAGTTATAATTTTCCATCAGATGAAACAACAATTGAAGTAAGATTTTATGAAGAGGGTGAGTTTCAATGGGATCCTATATCTGACTGGACATCTTGGGACTCCATAATAGTCAATTCGGGCGACAACACTGATCCCTCCGTATCTGCAAGTGACTCCTCTACTAATTGGTATACTTCTAATATTGATATTACTCTATCAGTATCTGATTCAGGTGGGTCTGGTTTAGCTGGAGCATATTATAATTGGGGTAGTGCAGCAGATTCAGGAGATACTTCATTTTCTAATGGAAATACTATAACTCTTAGTACTGAAGGTGAACATACACTTTATTTATATGCTGAGGATAATGCAGGTAATACAGATACATGGAGTGGTACATATAAATTAGATAAATCTAATCCATCTGTTTCCGCGGATAATTCAGATCCAGATTGGCAATCTACAAATCCAACTATTACACTAGCAGCATCTGATTCTTCCCCTGGTTCTGGGCTAGCTGAGATGAGATATCAATGGGATGCTCCTGCAGATTCTGGTGTGGGCACTTCATTTACAGACGGTCAAACTATTTCAATACCTTCTGAAGGGGAACATACATTATATATGTATGCTCGTGATAACGCAGGACATACTGGTACATGGAACGGGAACTATGATCTTGATACAATTAACCCTATTGTTTCTGCGGATAATTCAGATCCAGATTGGCAATCTACAAATCCAACTATTACACTAGCAG
>CAYQAE010000045.1:0-13471 GCA_964415445.1 uncultured archaeon
AGAGAGCAAAGGTGGTATCCTTTATACACGAGGAGCCGGCACGAGAAGAAGGCTTACGAGAGGCTAAGGAGCGAGGGCTTCGAAGCTTTTCTGCCGCTAAAGAAAAGCGTTCGGCAGTGGAGCGACCGCAAGAAAGTCGTGCAAACGCCACTGTTTCCATCTTACGTATTCGCGAAATTAAGCGATAGAGAAATCCTCGACGCGATTAAGGTTCGCGGCGTGGCGAGTTTCGTCAGCTTTAACGGACGCCCGGCAAACGTTAGGGAAGAGGAGATTGAAGCTGTCAGGTCGGCTTTGCAATCGAAGTCGGAAATAGAAGTTATCGACGGCGAAATCGAATTCGGCGCGAAAGTGAAGTTTAGAATGGGAATACTCGGCAATTACGAAGGAAAAGTGATTAGACGTTCGGGTAAGAATAAGTTAGTTATTGAGATTGGAAGCATAAACAAGACAATGCTCGTTACGGTTGACAAAAGTCAACTGAAACGCAAGTAAAATATAGCTCGCTTTAGCATAAGCGATTGTTAGCCTGTAGGTTGCAGAGATTAAGGGATGTAACTGAGAGGGCGGAGCTGTGGGAATGCAGCAAACATTCAATTGCAAAATATTTGATAAGAAAGACATAAAATTTGATTATTAAGGTACTAAAACAATGAAGGCAATTATATTAGCTGGAGGTTTAGGCACAAGACTAAAACCGTTTACGGAGGTTATTCCTAAGCCCTTATTACCTATAGGTGAAAAAGCTGTTTTAGAAATTCAGATTGAACATCTAAAAAAATACGGAGCCGATGAAATCTATTTGGCGACGAATTATAAGTCCGAGTATATTGAGAAATTTTTTGGAGACGGCTCAAAATACGGCGTTAAACTTAAGATAAGCAAAGAAGAAAAAAGACTTGGAACGGTCGGTCCTATTACATTGCTAAAAGACGAACTTAACGAGCCTTTTATTCTAATGAACGGAGACATTTTAACGCAATTGAATTTTAAGAAATTCTACGAGTTCGCCGCTAAGGTAAAAGCGGATTTAGTTGTCGGCATTAAAGAAATAATAACTCCTTTTGCATTTGGCAATATTTATTTCGAAGGCGATTACGTTACCGGAATAGAAGAAAAACCCGATTTAAGAAATCATATTTTATCCGGCATTTACGTTTTAAAGCCCGGTATTTTTAAAATTATTCCGGATAACGAACTTTTTAGTATGGATCATTTGATTAAAAAGATGATGCGAAAAAAGATGCCTGTCGCAAAGTATAATATTAACGAATACTGGCTAGACATAGGAAGAATAGACGATTTTGAGAAAGCACAAAAAGAATACAAGAATAATTTTCAAGGAGAAAAATGAGTAAAATACTAATTACAGGCGTTGCAGGTTATATCGGATCAATAGTTGCTCGTATCCTTCTTAGAAAAGGATATAGTGTTATTGGTTTAGACAATTTAATGTTTGGTGGTGAATCTTTAGTATCAATTTATAATCATCCAAATTTTAGTTTTATCAATGGTGATGTTAGAGACAAAGAATTAGTTAATGATACTATTAAGAGGTCCGATTCAGTTGTTCATCTTGCTGCTATTGTTGGTGATCCTGCATGTTCAAAACAACCTGAACTTGCCAGAGAAATTAATTGGGATGCAACTAAGTATATCTATGACCTTTCTCAAGAAAATTCAAATATTAAAAGATTCGTTTTTGCTTCTACTTGCAGCAACTATGGGAAAATGGACGGCGATGGTTTTTTAAATGAAAAATCTCCACTAAATCCAGTCTCACTATATGCGGAATTAAAAGTTAAATTTGAAAAATACTTGCTTGAAAGTAAAACAAGAAATGATTTTATACCGACCTCATTGAGATTCTCAACTGTTTATGGGCTTTCCCCAAGAATAAGATTTGATCTTACTGTCAATGAATTCACCAGAGAGCTGACACTGGGAAAAGAATTATTGATTTTTGGTGAGCAATTTTGGAGACCATACTGTCATGTAAATGATCTTGCACGTTCGGTTGTGTTAGTCCTTGAAAGTGATTCTAAGAAAGTAAACCATAAAGTTTTTGGTGTTGGTGATACTAACGAGAATTATCAGAAAAAGATGCTGGCTGATGAACTGATGAAAATAATTCCAGAAGGTAAAATCAAATACGTTAAAAAAGATGAAGATCCACGAGACTATCGAGTCAATTTTGACAAGATAAAGAGTGAGCTTGGATTTGAGATAACAAAAACTGTTCCGGATGGAATAAGAGAAATTCATGAAATACTAAAATTTGGACTATTAAATAATCCCTATTCTGATAATTATAAGAATATCAAAGGCTAAAACATGATAATGTCAATAGATCTTAAAGAATATTATGATAATCACATTGAATATAAGCATATTCGAGAACAAAATTCCGAGGTTTGGAATAAGTATACTAATGATGTTCTGAAGTGGAAATTAAAATTTCTTAAAGAAGTATCAGGTAGTATGAATCCAAATAGTATCCTTGATGTTGGATGTGCTGTTGGCTTTATGCTTGCAAATCTTCCATTTAATACTGTTAAAGAGAACAGATATGGTATTGATATTTCTGAGCAAAACATAATAACTGCTATCGAAAAATATCATAATATGAATTTTTTTTGTGGAACAATTAGCGATTTCAGAAAATCAAATAATATTAAATTTGATGTAATTCTAATGTCAGATATAATTGAGCATGTAGAAAATGATTTAGAATTGTTAAATGAAGCATCTGCCATAAGCACTTATATTCTTGTTAATCTACCTCTTGAGAAATGTATTGAATATGAAAACAGAAACTATGGGATTAACGACATTAAAGGGCATTTGAGATCATATAATCTGCAAGATGCTTTAAAATTATTCAAAGATGCAAAATTAAAAATTATTAACTATACAATTAAAAGATATGTTGATCAGCCAATATTTAGACAATATCTTCTTGATAAACTCCTAAAAAAATATAAGGAGAAAGATGTTGCCTTAGTTCGTTATGAGAAGGAGTTACAGCATATCGAATTAAATGAGAATTATTATAAAAGCAACATATTTGCACTCTTAAGAAAGATGTGATAATTAATTGAATATAAGCGAATTAAAGAAATAAGAAACTATGATCCCTCTCTCCGTTCCCTCCATTCAGGGTAATGAATGGAAGTATATCAAAGAATGCCTCGATACCGAATGGGTTTCTACAGCAGGCAAATATGTAGATCTTTTTGAACAAAAGATTTGCGAATATACTGGAGCAAAATATGCCGTCGCCTGCGTTAATGGTACATCTGCACTTCACGTATCTTTGATCATTGCAGGGATAAAACCGGGCGATGAAGTAATAGTTCCTACACTGACATTCATTGCTCCCATCAATACTGTAAGATATGCAAATGCCGAACCAATATTTATGGATGCTGATGATTATTATAATATTGATATTGAGAAAACTATAACATTTATTAATTATGAAACCTATTATAAAGATGGAAATACTTACAATAAGACAACAGGTAAAATGATTTCTGCAATCATTCCAGTCCACATCTTTGGAAATGCTGTTGATATAAAACCATTGATTGATATTTGCGAAGATCGGAATATTAAAATAATAGAGGATGCTACCGAATCGCTTGGGACAAGATATGCCAATGAGTATCTACCAAATCAGCATACTGGAACAGTTGGAGATATTGGATGCTATTCTTTCAATGGCAATAAGATCATAACTACTGGTGGTGGTGGGATGATAGTTACAAATAATCAGCCATATGCAGAAAAAGCGAAATATTTAACAACTCAGGCAAAAGATGATACTGTGAGGTATATACATAATGAAATCGGTTACAATTATAGAATGAATAATCTGCAAGCTGCAATGGGAGTGGCACAGCTCGAACAGCTTGATAAATTCATAGAGATTAAAAGAAAAAACTACGAAATATACAAGAAAGAGATTTCTAATATTGATGGCTTGACAGTAGCAGATGTTCCTGAATATTGTAGTTCCAACTTCTGGTTCTATGCTTTGCAAATTGACAAAGAAAAATATGGGAAAGACCGTGAGGAATTAATGAAGTACCTCGATGAGAATGGAATTCAGACAAGACCAGTTTGGTATCTGAATCATTTGCAGAAGCCATACAAAGAAAATCAATTATATAGAATTGAGAAAGCTTTGGAGTTGTGGAAAAAAACATTAAATCTGCCTTGTTCGGTTGGATTAAAGCGACAAGAGATTAACGATATTCATCAATTATTATGAAATATAATATATTACTATTTGCCAAAGAAAAACCTGGGCTTGATGAAGTCCTTGCTTTTTTAAAGAATTCAAATCATAACATTGAATACTATATTGGCTCAATAGGTGATGATTATCCTAGAATAAATTATCAATATGATATTTTGTTATCCTACATGTCGCCTTGGATTGTAAAAAAGGAAACTTTAGATATGATAAAAAAATGGGCTATTAATTTCCACCCAGGACCTCCAAATTATCCAGGAATTGGCTGTACAAATTTTGCATTATATAATAAGGAAATTGAATTTGGTGTTACAGCACATATAATGGAAGAAAAGGTGGATTCAGGGAAAATACTAAATGTCAGAAGATTCCCAATACTTAAGAATGATTCTGTTTTTGATTTAACTCAAAGATGCTACTTTTATATTTATACTCAGTTCATTGATTTAATGCAGTTTATATTTAATAAAAATGAAATACCAGAGTGCAATGAGATATGGTTAAGAAAACCATTTACCAGGAAGCAATTAAATGAGCTTTGTGTTATCGAGCATAATATGAGTGAAGATGAAGTAGAAAGAAGGATTAGAGCAACAACTTTTCAAGGAATGCCTGGAGCATACATCAAAATATACAACAGAAAGTTTATTTTTGAAAGTTAATATAACAATCGGTGCTGGCTCTGTAGTTACAAAAGACATACAGGAAAGTGGTGTATATGTTGGAGTGCCAGCGAGGAGAATTAAATATATTGAGATTAAGAAACAGTTATATTTTTTAAAAAACGGTATTCTGTATAATAATATTAAAATACAAATAAGTTGGTGAAAATTTGATTACAATTGGATATATACTATCGAACGCTATGATAGGTGGTTATCAGAGATTGACAGTAAGACTTGCTAATAGATCGAGCAAGGATTATGATGTATGCTATACCATAATTAACACAAGACTCGAAGATGTAAATCTTTTAAAAGAGTTTAACCCAGATATTCAGAGAGTGAACATAGAAGAGCTTTTAAATAGAGCAGATATTATTCATTTCACTCATGATTTAGATAACAAAACAAGAGAATTAATAAAAAAGAATAATTGGAATAAATCAATACTTCTTGTTGGTTCTTATCCACACAAAAAATTGAACATCTGGAGTAAATATAAGTATAGAAAAAGTAAATTGCTACCACCAAATATTTTTTCAACTTCGAATGCAGTAGGCAATTTATTAGGCAAACCATATAAGTTATTTAGAGGGTTAGCTGACGTTGATTCTTATAAAATACTTGATGAACCCAAAAAATATGATTTGCTAATATTGGGTAGAATGAGACCCGTAAAAAATCATAAATTATTTGCTGAAATTTGTCGAAAAGGAGATTTTTCATTTGTAGCTATTGGGGGGACACATCGTTGGATGGAGGGGCACGTAAATGCTATTGAAAAAATGATGCGTGAACAAGCTAAACCCGGAAGAGATTTGGTTACAGGATTTATTCCTCATACGGAAGTTGTAAAGTATATTAACCAAGCAAAGCTGGCGCTAATTGTATCGGATTATGAAGCGGGGGGGGGCATAGAACAAATGGCTTGTGGAGTTCCTGTAATAGCGAGGGATGTAGGGGGCGTGCCGGAATTTATACATCCTTTTGATGACATGATTGTTCCTTATGACGCACCTGCAGAAGCTTATATTGAAAAAATCAAAAAATATAAAGATGATGTTGATTTAAGAACAAAAGTTAGAGATCATGTGGTTAACAACTTTTCATTAGAAATTAATTACAGCAAGTATAAAAAATTGTTTAAAAAAATTTTACAGAATAAATAACTAATGAATAAAAATACAATTTTAAATACTATTAAAATAATAAAAGGATTTGACAGAAACACTCCCAAATCTCAAATTCCAGATGGTTTTACTCATATTCATAAAGAGATATTTAGATATGGTGATATCATTATAAAAGGAACAAATTATCATAAAAACAAAGATAATTATCATTATTTATTTATTAACGAAGCTTATTGGCTAGAATATTTCCAAAAATATGATTTTGTTCCCCGTTTTTACGGTAAATACTTAATTGAAAATGATATATTTCTGGTAATAGAATATTTTACAGGAAAAGATTTGAGCAAAATTAATATATTTAAAAAAATGTTGATTAATAAACAAAGCATTAAATTTCAATTATTAAAAATATTAGAAGTTTTAAAATCTGAAAATGTTACGCATAAAGATTTGAGACCAGAAAACATCATTTTAACTAATAGTGGTGAAATTAAAATTATAGATTTTCAATTTTGTTCAAAAGTAGGCGAGGATTTAAAAACAAATAACGAGAATCAATTAAGACATTATAAAAAGGCAATTAATAATGTTGGAGGCGATTATAGGTCGAAATATTATTCTATTAATTCATTAGAATGTGACGCTTATTCAATAAGTAAGATTCTTAAATATTTGTGAGCTAATATTTATTAATAATTGTTACTAATTATTTAACATATGAATGAACTAATCACTTTTATAATTTGGCAATCGGGAATTAATCATCTAAACCGATTATTATACGAGATTTCTCAGAAATTTGAGATTAAAAGCGTTTACAATCTCAGTTGGTCAAAAAAGGATATCATCGACAATTTAAATAAATTATATCCTAATAGAGAATTTGATTATAATAGTCGTAAACTTTATGAATGTGGATTTAACAACGACAATATGCGTGTTTTTGTAATTATCGTTTTAGATAATACTCCAAATTATGAAGCAGATAAAAATTTAAACGCGATCATTTTTAAGAAAAAGGAAAGGAATAAACATCCAGAAAGCCAGAACTTTTTGCACTGCTCAGACAATGAAAGTGAAGCTTTTTATAATTTGAGAAGTCTTATAGATATTGACAAATCTGAATTTATGAGTCTTAAGAACCGTAAAACAATATTTTGTTATTGCGATATTTTAAAATATCCTCATAAAATTGTATGTTTCGAGGATAAAACTTTTGATTCCATTCAAGAAGTATTCGAAGTATTGAATAGGAATGTAAGATGGACGGTTTTAAGGAATTGGGAGAAATTACCAGATATGCCGATAGATAAAAACCACGGCGACTTGGACATTCTCGTAGATAAGTATTATAAAACCGTCGCTTTATTAAGAGCGAGAAAGCCTAAGCATATAAATAGCCAGTCTTACAGAGTGCATCATTATGTAAAAATAAAATCAAATATTTTACCGGTTGATATAAGATATCTAGGCGATAATTATTACGATTTAAAATGGGAAATAAAACTTCTTAACAATAGAGTTTACTCGAAAGGATTTTATCGTTTAAATAATAAAGACTATTTTTGGTCGTTGTTTTATCACGCTTATATCCATAAGTTCAGCGTAAGTGACGAATATAAATATAAATTGAATAGGCTAGAAAAATACAGCGAAAGAAAAGAAAAAATCAATTATTTTATATCAAAACCTTATTACAATTTGAAATATTTGAACAAATTTATGAAAGAAGATAAATACGCTTACACGAAACCAATTGATAAATCTGTGAGCATAAGATATCCAGAGTTTATAAAGCGCGTTATGTGCGTTATTAAGAAGAAAATAAATAATTTGAAAGTGTATAATAAATTATATACTATGTTAATGAGAATAAATAATAGAATTAGCTTGAATAAAGAAATAAGAAATCTTTTAAAAAATGGTTTTTTAAGTGATAAAATATTGATAAACGACGAGTATTTCGAAACGCTTACACGCAAATTTGATTATAAACACGAAAGCAAAATAAAATTAGTTATCGTATCGTATCTTCCAAACAAAAAAACAATTCCTTTATTGAAAATATGTATAGAATCAATTCTAAAGTTTACTGAAACACCATATGAATTATGGATAGTCGATAATAATTCGCCGATTAGAAATTTGAAATGGCTTTTTGAATACGATAATATAAATTTGATATTGAACAGAACGTCGCCGAAGGAAAAGGGTAGCTACGCGAATGCGATTGGATTGGAAATAGCGACTAAAGTAATAGACCCGGATACAAAATACTTTATGACCTTGCATCAGGACACGGCTGTTTGCAAAAGAGGATGGTTAAAATATATGTTGTCTAAATTTGATAACAATATTAGAGCGGTAGGCGTTAGAGAAAATAAAAGAAAATCAAGAGAAGGTCTACTACACGTTCTTGGTTACATAATTGATTATCAATTGTATAAAAAATTAAATTTATCATTTATGCCAGAATTACCAAATATTGATGTTGGCGATAATGCAATTATTAGTCTTAAAAAAGCGGGATATGAAGTATTTGCCGCTCCAAATACAATTTGGGATAAAGGCTTGATTGATAAAATACCAGATCATTCATATTTAAAACATCTAAACGCTGATAGAAGTTTTGACGACGAAGGAGACGTGTTTTTTTTACATCTCGGAAGAGGCGTTAAAAAAGCGTTGAGAAAGGGGAAATCAAATACGGATAAATCCATCAAGAAATGGATAAATACGTTAAACGAAAATCTTTTTCCAGAATATGAGTTAGCAGAAAAAGCCGAAAAGAAATGTATTGCTTCTATTTCTTATTCTGTTAGACGTTTTTATGTCGATAAATTCTTTTTAGAAAATATGAATTTGTTTTCTGACGGCGATAGAATTTTAGATATAGGGGGTAAAAAAGAAAATAAAAGAGGATTGTTTGATATAGAACAATATAACTTAAAAGTTGATTATGCGAACATTAGCAAAGACGCTAATCCCGATTATTTATGCGACGCCGCCGATATACCGGTTGAAGACAATTCATACGAAGGCGTTATATTAGCGGAAGTATTGGAACACGTAAGAGAACCTAAAGAAGTATTGGAGGAAGCGAGAAGGGTGTTAATACCGGGTGGAAGATTATTAATAACTGTTCCTTTTTTATTCCCTATTCACGCTGATCCCTACGACTACGGAAGATATACCGATTATTGGCTTAGCAAGAGGCTTGAGGAGTTAGGATTTGAAAATATAAAGATAGAACGGCAAGGCAATTATTATTCAGTTTTATCCAATAACTTTAAATTATTAGCTAACGAATATAATAAAATATCAACCTTGAAAAACTTTACTTTGAAGTATTTCAATTTATTATTGGCGAAACATTATTTTTTAAAAGGCAACAGAAAATCAACTGGCGAGAAATTTATTAATAGATTTACTACAGGATTTGGAATAATTTGTGATAAATAGAGGAATATATGGATAAAGAAAGCAAATGGATAAGATTTAAAAAAGATCAATTATTTGAATATAAAACACAGGTATTTTTTACTAAATATTTGAAAATGATAGATTACGATCCAAGACCATTTGTAAGGGCGCTAAAAAACAATAATTATATAAAAGGTATTTATATCATCTGTAAAGATTTGATATTAGAGTTATTGTTTTTTCTTTATAATCTGCGTTCAGAAGATAAAATAAAATTAGACAGACCAATATTTATGATAGGTTTGCCTCATTCAGGTACGACAATTTCTATGAAATTATTTGCAAAACATCCAGATGTAAATAATTTTTCTGAAATGAATACTTTATTTCATACTGACGACTATTTAGATATGAAAAATGAAGAACATCATAAAAATGAAAATCATTGTAATCCTAAAGTAAGAAAAAGATTAAAAAGCAAATTGCAATTTTACAATTGGCTACATGGTAACAAGCCTAGAGTATTTAATAAGAATCCGAATAACACAGTCACGCCTACTTTTTTGAAAAAGTGCTTTCCCGACTGTTACATAATACATGTTATACGAGACGGTAGAGCCGTAGTGAATTCTTTGATGCATGGTTTACCCGACGTCGTAGAGACTTTCGATAGATATAAACCGCCCAATGAAAGAGTTAATCCTTATCCGGGCGTAAGACCTATAAATTGGAAATTACATTTAGACCAAGATCCGATAATACAACACGCAAAGCAGTGGAATGAATGCATAAGTTACATTGAAAGTGTAAAAGAAATATTATTGCCAAATTATATTGAAGTTAAATATGAGGATTTGTGTGCAAATCCGCGAAGGATTATTTGCGAATTATGGAAAAAGTGCGGTTTAAATGTTTTAGAAGGATATTTAAAAGAACTTCCTGAAACTTTAACGAGTAGGAATTATAAGTATAAATTAAATCTATCTGTTTATAAACAAAAAGATATAACCGAGATAATGAAAATAAATCTAAATAAGTTGAATTATGAATAAAGCTTTACCAAGGGAGAGCATAAAAGATATTAAAAAACATTTGAATAATGTTCTAAAGGAAAGAGATAATCTATTTCCTAAGAGAGATTTGAATAACACAAAAATTATGAATAATTTATTGGACGAATATATAGATTATATAATGTGTAATACTGATGCTACGTTTAATATAGATAAAAATTCTGTAAATAAAATAATGAGAGTAAAAGAGAATCCAATATTTATATGCGGCTTTATGAAAAGCGGCACCACATTATTATGCGAAATATTAGACGGACATAAAAATTTAGTTGTTTTGCCCGGCGATTCCCGCTTCCTTAGTTTATCAAAAAATTTTTATACTGAAGTAAAAGATGATTTATGGATAAGATATTGGCTTAAAAGAATGATTAATCCTGTTGGACAATATCCATTTTGGATTTTAGGGAAGGAAGATAAAAATTACATTAATTTTGCTAAATATTTAAGGTATTTTTTATCAATAATGAAAAACAACTACAAGGATAGATTTTTTTCAGTTGTTGCAGCTTATTATTGCGCTAATCCAAATAAAACACGGAATCCAAAATATTGGGTTGAAAAAACGACAAGAAACGAGTTCTGTTTAAATACTATTTTAAATTATTTCCCGAATGGAATATTTATACATATAGTCAGAAATATCCTGGAAACAGTTAATTCAATGAAAAAATATTATAGAGTTAGAAACTCGAAATGGAAATTCGTAGATACTTTGTATCAATTAAAAAAGAGCAGGTGTTATGCAAATCATTATAGTGAAAAATATAAAGATAAATATTACGTTTTAAAATATGAAGATATTATTGCGAATAATATTGAATACTGCAATATATTAGAAAATACATTAAATATTGAGAAGGACGATATTTTAACGAGACCTACTATTAATAAGATACCTGCTAAAACTAATTCGATGTTTAAAAATAGAATATCAAAAGGTAAAATAATAAATTATAATAATACTATAATACTAAATAAAATTGAAAGAATCATTACTAAGTTGATTATTAATTTTTAAATAAGCTTTATGAAAGTGTTCATAGATGGAAATGATAATATAAGGTGGAGTATTGAGTCGGATAGAAGCAACATTATAAATTCAATAAATCGTCTTGGTTTTAGAAGAACCGAATCTATTTTGTCAGCAGATATTATTCATAATATTTGGTGGAACGCATTGTCAAAGAAAATTATGTTGTTTCAAAGATTTAAAAAGAATATTTTAGTTACCGCTTCTAATTTTATAGATTTAGAATATGATAACTTCCAATTGAGGAGTGAATTTTATAAAATAAATAATATAGCTGATGGCTGGATTTCACCGAGTTTAAAACAAAAAAGAATATTAGAAAATTACGGCTTAAAAGTATTCTATCAACCTTTTTTTCTTGACTTGGATATTTTTAAGCCAATAGACGAAGAAACAGCAAAAAATAAAATCAATAATTATTTCAACCTGCCTATAGAACTTATTAAAGACAAAATTGTTATATCTTCCTTTCAAAGAGACAGTTTAGGAGCGGACTTAAAAAAACCAAAATGGCAAAAAGGTCCGGAGCTATTAATATATTTGTTAAAAGATTTACCTAAAGATAAATATATTTTGTTATTAGCAGGACCGAGGAGGCATTTTGTAAGAAATGAGTGCAATAAGTATAATATACCTTATTTATTTGTTGGAAAAGAAACAAATGTGGATGATATAAAGACTAATACAATTGATATTAAGAATATGCCGCTTTTGTATTATTTAACGGATATATATTTAGTTACATCGACTTCAGAAGGCGGTCCTAAAGCAGCAATGGAGGCGCCAGCAACAAAAACATTTATTATGAGTACCGACGTTGGTTTGACGCGTGAATTTATAAATGAAGAGTTTATATTTTCCGATAATGATAAATATAAAAGAGTTCTTAACAAGATTGTTAATGAATATGAATTGTTATCAACAACAATTAAAACGGCCGTAGAAGAACAGTATAAAAGATGTTTGATGCTACTCAATAAAGAAAGTATGGATACGCGGTTATTAAAGATATATCAAGAATTATTAAATGAGTGATATAAATATTCACATATTATTTGATTTTAAAGAACTTCCTTGGGGCGGGGGCAATCAGTTTTTAAAAGCGTTAAAAGAAGAATTTAAAAATAAAGGCATTTATACCGAAGATATTAAAAAAGCTAACATTATATTATTCAATAGTCATCATAACATATTGGAGGCGTTAAAAGTAAAATATAAATATTCTAATAAGATATTTGTTCATCGCGTTGATGGTCCTGTTTCATTAATAAGGCAAAATGACAAAATAACCGACAAAATAATATTTATATTAAATGATAAAATAGCCAACGGGACAATATTCCAATCAAATTGGAGCAAAAAGAAAATACAAGAATTAGGATTTGAAAACTTTGAAAACAACATTATTATTTTTAACGCCCCCAATTCAAGAATTTTTAATTGCAAGAATAGTAAAGAAAAAAGAAAAGAAGAAAAAAGAAAAATAATAGCTAATAGCTGGTCGGATAATTGGCGAAAAGGTTTTGATATTTATAAATACTTGGACGTAAATCTTGATATTTCAAAGTATGAAATGACGTTTGTCGGCAATAGTCCAGTTAAATTTAGTAATATTGAACATATTAAACCGGTTTCAAGCAGAGAATTAGCCGATATATTGAGGGAGCATCATATTTATATAACTGCAAGTCGGAGCGACCCTTGTTCAAATTCATTGATAGAAGCGATGCATTGCGGTCTTCCGGCGGTTTATTTGGAAGACGGCGGGCATCCCGAAATTGTAAACGGCGCCGGCGTTGGCTTTAAGAGTACGAACGATGTAATTCCGGCTATTGAAACCTTAGCTAAAGATATAGAATATTATAAAAATAAAATAAATATACCGACTA
>CAYQAE010000045.1:13481-16108 GCA_964415445.1 uncultured archaeon
GTCCCCCAAAAAAATAAATTGGTTAAATTATTTATTTTTAAAGCGATGTTTAAATTATTACAATATCAGAAAAATTATCTATAAATTCTTAAAATAAAGAAAATAAGGAAACAATACTATAGATGTTAAAAATTATCATTATTATTATTTGACTAAACCCCTCTACATCCCCTTCCATAAATACCAATACGTTGGCGGGCCGGCGTCGTTTATGCGGAATTTGAAGGCTTATCTTGACGGCGTAAACTTTAATTATACCGAGAGTTTTTGGGGCGCTAAGGCTATGTTCTTCCCGATGGGGTATAGACCTTCGAAGCTATGGGCGCTGAAGGCGTTGGGATTGAAGGTTATCCAGAGGCTCGACGGTGTATATTATCCAAGCCAACACGGCGACCGATACAAAAGAGCGAATAGACTGCAGGAAATCGTTTATAGTAAATACGCCGATTTTATTGTTATCCAGAGCGAATACAGCAAGAAGCAGGTATTCGAGATGTTCGGCGAAAAAGAGCTAAAAAGTTATAAAATAATTGTAAACGGCGTTAATAAAGAGTTTTTCAAACCTTACAGTAGAAAAACAGGGAAAAAGTTAAGATTTTTAGTAACTGGAGTCTTTAGAAAAAAAGCTATGATAGAACCGATAATTTTAGCTTTGGATTCTTTAAAAAACGAATTCGATTTTGAGTTGTCTATTGTAGGACCTGTTAAATTGAACGCTTTGAAGCCTTTTCTTAAAAGAGGTTACGTTAATTATATTGGAGAAGTAAATTTGGAGGAAATGCCCGATATTTACAATCGTCACGATATACTCCTTCATACTCAGATAAATGATAACTGCCCGAATATCGTACTTGAAGCGATTTCATGCGGTTTGCCCGTTGTGGGTTTTGACAGCGGCGCGATGAGCGAGTTGTGCTTCTTTTCTGAAGAACTGCTCGCTCCGGTTAACGACGAGATTTTTCAGAAATACGAGGACTTTGATTTTAAAAAACTAGCTGAGAAAATTCGTATTTGCGTCGATAATTTCTCGGATTTTAAAAAAAGAGCGTTGAACAAATCGCATTTATATTCTTTTGATGAGTGCGGGAGGAAATATGTTGAAGTTTTTAACAATATTTTAGGAGAATTATGAAGAATATACTAGTTACTGGTTGCGCCGGATTTATAGGGAGAAAAACTTCGGAACTTTTATTGGAAAACGGCCATTCCGTAATAGGAATTGACAATATGAACGAATACTACGATGTTCGAGTAAAAGAATATCGATTAAAAACACTTAAGAAACATTCAAACTTTAAGTATTATAAAGGGGATATAGAATATTTAAATTTTTTGGAAAATGTATTTTCCAAACATAAAATAGATGCCATAATTAATTTAGCCGCTCGCGCCGGCGTAGGTTATAGTATGAAAAATCCGCACCTGTATTTATCGACAAATACTAAAGGAACACTAAATTTGATGGAAGCGATGAGAAAGTTCGAGATTGAAAAAATTGTTCTCGCTTCTACATCGTCAATTTACGCGAAAACTTATCTGTCAATACACCAATATCACCTTATGCCGCTACAAAAAAAGGCGCTGAGCTTATGGCTTACACATATCATTATCTTTACAATTTAGATATAACTGTGCTACGTTATTTTACCGTTTACGGTCCCGCAGGTCGACCGGATATGAGTATTTTTAGATTTATAAAATGGATAGACCAAGGTAAACCGATAGAATTATTTGGAGACGGTTCTCAATCCAGAGACTTTACTTTTATCGACGATATTGCCGAAGGAACGATTAAAGCGTTAGAGCCTTTGGGTTTTGAAATTATTAATATCGGTGGCGGGCATAATCCAATATCTATTAACTTTGTGATTAAAAAAATCGAGGAATATTTAGGAAAGAAGGCAAAAATTGATTATAAGCCTTTTCAGAAAACGGATATAAAAGAAACTAAGGCGAATATTTCAAAAGCGAAGAGACTTCTTGGTTGGGAACCAAAGATTTCTTTTGACGATGGCTTGTGGAAATCCGTCAATTGGTATCTCGAAAACAAAAACTGGTTAAAAAGTATTAAATTGTAATTTTTTTACGATTTAATCCCAAAGCAAATTATAAAGATGAACGCCTTAAAAACCATACTATTTAAAATTATAAGCTTAATTCCAACTAGCTTAATCGTTTTTAAGATAAAAGCGCTGTTGTGGGGTAAATCTGAAAATCTGACGCCTAAGGAAGCGTTGAGGTTTCTTTTCGAAGTTGAGAAGGAATTATACGGTTTAGAAGGAAGGAACGCTTCGAGATACGACGGCGGCGTTCACGCGAAGCATAGATTGATTAATTATCATCGTTTTTTCATCGATAATATCGAAACCGGCGCTAAGGTATTGGATATTGGCTGCGGCAACGGCGCGTTAGCTTACGACGTCGCTAAGAATGTCGGAGGCGTCGAGGTAGTCGGTATAGATTTGAGCGAGAAGAATATTGAGGTTGCTCGTAAAGATTTCGCCGCGCCAAATATTGAATATGTTGTAGGAAACGCGGAAAAAGATTTGCCGGAACGTAAGTTTGACGTTATTATTTTGTCTAACGTTTTGGAGCATATTAAAAGACGCGTCGAGCTATTGCAAAAG
>CAYQAE010000046.1:0-15692 GCA_964415445.1 uncultured archaeon
AGCCCCTATGATACTAAATTCAACACCAATTGAATCAAAAGTTGCAATTTATTGGCCAGAGAGAAGTTGGATTATGATGCCAAATCCAAATCCTTATGACATATGGAAGATACATGACTATCCTGAGAGAATTTATCTAAAACTAAAAGAACACGGATATAATGTTGAATTTGTAACTGACAGTCAAATTAAAAATGGAGCACTTGCCCAATATGAAGTTTTATTTCTAAATTATGGTCAAGATTTAGAAAAAGAAGTAGCAGATAAAATCACTCAATTTGTAAATGGAGGAGGACTACTTTTTGCAGATTATTTAGCTGGTTATTATGATGAATATCACAGACACCAATATGGAAATTCATTGGTAGATGTATTAGGAGTAGAAGATACTTTTCATGATTGGGAAGCTGAATCAGAAATTACTTTTAATTCAAATGCATCTGTATATGATGTTAGTGGCTCTTCATTTAGAGCATGGCCTATACAAACTTATGATATTACATCATCTAATGCTAAAGTTCTAGCTAGCTACAATGGAAAACCCATGGTAGTTGAAAATAGATATGGAAGCGGAAGTGCTATTACCATAGGTACTCTCATAAACGGAAAATACTTCTGGAATGATGAACTTTGGAATGATGATGAAAGACAACTCTATACTACTTACATGAGAAGATTAATATTTAATATAATGGAAAATAGAAGCATTACAAAAACATCTCAAGTAATAGATAAAGAAAATGTAAAATCAAATATTTTAATTGATGGAAATAACAATTCTATACTTGTCTTTGTAAATCACAAACCAGATACCACTTATGAAAATGTCCAAACTATCAACTATGTAGAGAATGTTGAAGAAGTAGAAAGAGTACTTTATAGCCCGCATGAGTCTATGAATTTAACTAATCTCTCTTTTAGTATTGATACATCAGACGATACAATCCATTTTACAGTACCTTATGTTAGTGCAGGAGGCGTAGCTATTATTTTGAAAAATTATAACCCTATCTTAGGATTGGATATGCCACAAAGACCTCCAGAAGACTCACAATTCAATTTAACAGTTTATTTGTGGAATATGCAAGATTCATCTATTGATAATGGTACCATTTATTTTGATATACCTACCAATTGGCAAATTTCAAATTCTACAATTTCCTTTGATGAGGATATATCTGGATGGGGAATTTATAAAAAAACAGTCCAAGTAACTACTCCTGCCTCATCAAATACTAGAAGACATATCATTACAGCTTATGCCCAACTTGATAATAACTACAATACTACACCAACGACGCAATTTTTCCTTCTAAAAACTCCTGCAAAATTAACTATTACTGATGATCTATCTCCTAGTTATCGAACTGGAGAGCTTATAAATCTAAAATTTGTAATAGAAAATATAGGCGGTGAGATGGCAGAAAATGTGATAATTGAAATTGTCTCACAAAAATATATTGAAGTATCTGGATCCAAAATAAAATCAATTGGAAGTATTGATGAAGATGAACTGCAAGATTCAGGTTGGAATATTAAAGTTCAAAAAGCTGGTATTTATAATATTATAATCAAATTAGAATACACTACTATGTATGGAAGAGTCTCAGAGAATAAAACAATTACTTTATTTATAATAGGTGATTATGAAACATCCCAACAATCTAGCGATGGATTAAAAGATGATCTAGATAATATAGAAGGAATAATCGCATCAATTGCAGCTAGCTCAATTATTATGTTTTTAGCATGGAGATGGAGGTATGCAATTTGAAATATTTATTTCTGTTTTTTTTAATCTCCTTATGCTATGCTAATGCAGAGATAGATATTTGGCTTGTTGCAGGAACAGATAGTGATAGATTTCCAGACGATTTACCTGCTGCATATACTTTTTTGAATAACTCTCCAAATACATTCATCTACTGGGATAATTCTGAAGAATATAATATTTATTATCCTAATGCTAGAGATAAATGGCCAGACGACTATACCCAGGTGAATAATGCCTACAAAACATTATTCAATCGACAAGAAAATCCAGATCTTGTTATATTAAATGGAATAAATAGAAGTTTTTGGGACGAAAGTCAATGGACTGCTTTAAAAAATTGGGTATTAAATGGTGGAAACCTAATTACACTAGGCAGTTGGGCATCATATGGCGGACAAGATGTAGTTTATTTTGAGAGCGGAGAATCATATGAGCTAAATTTAGGAAATTGGGATAAAACTCCTTTTAATGATACTTTGCCAGTGAAAATATTTAAAAATCCTGATTCAGTTGAGAGATACCCAATAGGTGATTCATATTCACCTCCCACTAAAATTTTCAAAGAAAAAGATGATCCAATATTTGAAAACATTGAATGGAATAACCCTTATGTATGTGGATATCATTTGCTTGCTCCAAAGAGTAATTCTACTACCCTAGCTTATTTTGATGACGGAAGCCCTGCTATAATAAAACGGAAATATGGATCAGGAAATGTTCTATCTTTAGCCTTTGGGATAGATAAAGGATGGGGAGGTATTAATGGAAGCGATTATAATACGAGCGACTATTTTAGATGGTGGTATTATTCAGAACAATTTTTATATAATTGTGTAACCTCAACATGCCAACAAGAACCCATATATAGTAAACTTGAAGTAACTTCAATAGATTATCCCTCTTCTGTAAAATTAGGAGATACAGCCAAGATAGATATAACAATAAAAAATACAGGAAATTATACTATAAAAAAAGTAAGATTGTCCTTTTTATTTCCAGAAGAGATTTTCGAAAACATATCTGATTTTGATATAATTTTAGGAGATATCGAGCCTCAAAAAAGTACTACTTATAGTTTATTACTCAATTGCACTAAAGAAGGTCAAACTTCTTTTATTTTTAAAACAAATGGGATATATTCAGAAGAGATACACAATACTACAACTTTAAGTATCTACAAAGAGCGAGATTCCTTCTTTAACTTAGAAGGAATAATTGGACTTTCAATTTTTTCTTTTGGATGTGTTATCTCTGCAATCACCATTAAAAAGGGAAAAATATTTGTAAAAGGTATAAACTGCCAAAATTGTGGAAAAAAGATAGTTAAACCAAATTCTGAATATTGTCAAAAATGTGGAGCAGAAACTGCAAAATTATGCCCAGCATGCAAAGAATATATTCCAATTGCTGCAATTCATTGTAAATACTGTGGAAAAAAACAAAAACTACCAGAAGATAAGAAAAAAGAAAAGAAAATCAAAGAAAAAAAGAAAAAAACTCCAAAAAAAGAAGTCAAACCACTTATAATCGAAGATGGAAAAGATATAACTAAAGAGACATATAAAGAAGATCAAAAGAAAAAACCTAAAACTGAAAAAAAGAAAAAAACAAAAAAGAAAGCAAAGACAAAAGGAGCAAAAAAGACTGAAAAAGACGTAGAAAATTTATTTAGCTAAATTATAACCAAAAACTTATCAAAGAATAAGATATAGATTAAAACCTATGAATAAAATCATAAAATGGACAATTATTTTTCCACTTTTAGTTACAATTTCAGGAGCAATAATTTTTTTAATTTTCTATTCAATGGGAGTATTTGAATGGATTCATATCATCCCAATAGCTGCAATATTAGGTGCTTTAGATGCTTTTTTTTATCTAAAGTCACCAAATAATCAATTCTCAGAAGAATGATTATTTTAATACTTTTTTTATTGATACCTTTATCTTAAGGATAGACTATGAAATCAGCTGAAAATGTAACACCGACACGTATGGAACTTTTTAGACTCAAAAAAAGAGTTGAACTAGCTCAGAAAGGATATGATCTGCTAAAAGAGAAAAGAGACGCCCTAGTTATGGAATTTTTCAAGATATATGAAAAAAGAAAGAATTTACGAAAAGATCTCCAAAAATATCTAAAGAAAGCATATGATACCCTAGATGATGCACTTCTTATGCAAGGATATGAAAATGTTCAAAAAGCTGCTCTATCAACTGACAAAACTTCAGAGATTAATGTCAAAAATAATAACATAATGGGTGTTATAATTCCATCGATTGAAAAAATAGAAACACAAAGGAGCTTTATAGAGAGAGGATATTCATTAAGTGAATCTTCACCCTCTTTGGATGTTGCTTCAAAAAATTTTGAAATTGCCCTAGGCAAAGTCATAGAACTTTCAGAAATTGAAGGAACAGTAAAAAAACTAGCACTGGAGATTGAAAAAACAAAAAGGCGAGTTAATGCTTTGGAATATATATTTCTACCTCAACTTAAAAGTTCAATAAAATATATTCAAATGAGACTAGATGAGATGGAAAGAGAAAGTTTTTTCAGACTAAAGAGAATTAAAAGTTTGATAAAAGAATGATAGTATATTAATTCCTTTTTCTATTTTAAATTCGCAGCTAGTATTTTTTTAGCCAAAGATGCTACTAAAGAACGAGATTAGATCTTTCAATAACTTATTAATAAAAAATAACAAAAATCCATTTATTTTATTAAATATTTATCATTTGGATTAACAAATGTTTAAATAACTGTAATAATACTCATTCATAAATTTTTCATAGATGATTTTGTCATCTTATTTGTTCTATTTTGGATAATATTGATTCTTTGGGGAATTAAATGTCACCTAAACAATAATAACCTCTTTTGGAGACAAAATATTTATAATAGAGGTGATAAAAAATGAAACTCAATAGAAAAGTTTTAGAAATAAGTGTTGCTTTAACTCCTATTAAAGGAACGGGCCATTTGAAAATCATGCAGAAACAAGAGATGATAGTTATTAAATGGCACGAAGATTGGGACACAGAAGCAAGTACTGATCTATTTAGAGTAAAATCACAAACAGGAGATATTAATCTGACTTGCTATAGAGAAGACAACTTTAAATCTCAAACAGAGGAAATTGATGATAGAAAAAAAATAATACAGCGTCTTCAACATATTACAGAAAAATTAAAAGATGATTCAAAGGAGTTTAAAAAAGCAAAACAATTTATTGAAGGATTAATAAAAAAAGCTTAAGTTTCTCACTTTTTTCTTTTTTTATAATTTTAAATCATATTCTAAACGAATAAAAATATAATATTTGGAAATAACAGAAAACCTAACCACCAAAAATAGGTTTTTTAGACAATAACATAGGCGTTCCCAATGGATAAGTTATTTTATTGGATATTTTTTCCTTAACTATTTTTATAAATTCTTCAAAAAGATATTTTTTTTGTTCTCTACAACTTCTTAACCTAACAGATAATTTATCTGTTTCAAGCTCTTTTTTTCCAACTACAACTACATAAGGTATCCAATCTTTTTCAGCTTCCCTTATTTTTTTCCCAAGAGAAATATCTCTATCATCCAGATCTACCCGAATTTTTTCATTTTTCATTTCTTTAACTAAGTTTTTACAATAATTTAATTGATCACCGCTAACAGGAATAAATCTTACTTGAGTTGGAGAAAGCCAAACAGGAAACATTGGTGGCTTGGATTTATTAGAATCCATATATTCTTTTTCAAGTAATGCATAAATACATCTCTCTATTGCTCCACTAGGAGAGCAATGTAAAATTATTGGATTCTTTTTAATCCCTTTATCATCATCATATTCTATCCCATATCTATTAGCATTTTCAACATCAATTTGAACTGTAGATAATGCTGATGCTTTTCCCAAAGCATCGACAAAATTGAATTCGAATTTCAAAATAAAATAAAAAATTTTTTCATCCCACATTTCTATTAAAACTGGTTTATTGATAATTTTGGCCAAAGAAACAACAAAATCTTTGTTTTTTTCATAAAAATCTTTAGTAAATCTTATTGCTACTTCATAATCATTGATACCTAATCCTATATCTTCTAAAGTATTCATACAAAATCTATATTGTTTTTCAAACTCATCAATTGCCATATTAATATCATCACATAAAGTATGCATATCAGGCATGCTAAATGACCTTAATCGCCTTAATCCAGTTAATTCTCCTCTTTTCTCACGTCTAAAACTGTATCTTGTTAATTCATAAATCTTCAAAGGTAACATCCTATAAGAAAGTGTAGCATCTTTTAGCTGAAGAAAAGAACCAAAACAAGCTGCAAAGCGCAAAAAGAACTTTTTTTTCTCAGACTCGATAATATATTGCCTTGCAGGAAAACGATTCAGATAACTTTTTAGAGTGGGGTGTTCCATATCATACATTATTGGTGTTTCAACTTCCATCGCACCATAGTCTATCGTTTTTTTAGTAACATATTCTTCAAGTAAATGTTTAATTAATGTGCCAGAAGGATAAAAACGAATATTTCCTGAATCTGAAGCTTCCTCATAATCAGCTATTTTTAATCTTTTCATCAATTTAACATGTGGAGGCTCACGCTCTACTTTGCGTACTTTTTCTGTCTCATATTTTGCAAATTTTCGAAGCTTTTTTTTGCCAGAAAAACCAAAATCATCTACTGATGTCAATTTCCCACCAGGAGTTAGAATATACCAATAAGACTTAATTTTGTCTTCTTGAGCTAACGCTTTTGATACTTTTTCTTTTTTTTGAATATCTATATCACGAGACAACTCAGATAAAGGATGACCTTTACAAGAAATCTTAAAGGACTTATAATAACCAAAAGGTGCTCTCATTGCTTCATATTTAGATTTTAATTTATTTTCTACCCCTTTTAAAATCTCAATTGCACCAGCAGGTGAAGATAAATCTGAGCTGAGATGTGCATAAGGATATAAAACTACTTTTGAAGTATTTATCTGACCTAAAACACCCTCTATTTCATGTGTGGCCCTATCAATTACTGATTTCGGATCTGATTCATCTTTTGTCTCTACTGCAACAAATACTACTAAAACTTCATCCATAGATCCTTTCCTATTTTCTGGATCTATTTTCTCTGCAACTTTAGTATCTTTAGTTACTTCATATTCAATATAATCAGAATGAATTAACAACAACTTCATCGAAGCCACCAAATTAAAATCTAATTAAAAAACAAAGAATTATAAAAATGCTGAAACTCCCACATCAAATGATTATATAAATAAAAATTGGAATAAAGATGAAAATAGCGTTCTTAGTAGAAAGTTTTCCATCCATATCAGAAACTTTTATCTTAAATCAGATAATAGAACTAATAAATCAAGGTAATGATGTTGAAATTTTCGCACAACACAAAGATGATAGTAAAATCGTAGATAAATTAATAGAAAAATATAAACTTCTAGATAAAACTCATTATTTCGGTATGCCTGAAAACAGGTTTTATAGATCTATAAAATCAGTGACGTTATTTATGAAGTATCTTCAAAATGCACCACTCCCTGTTTTGAGATCCCTAAATTTTCTAAAATATGGATCAGATGCGCTCTCACTTAGAGCATTTTATATGCTTCTTGAATTTATAAAAATTGACAATACATTTGATATAATTCATGCTCATTTTGGACCAAATGGAAAGATGGCTATACTCTTAAAAGACATGTTACACATCAAAGGAAAAGTTGTCACTTCATTTCATGGAAATGATATAAGCGCAGTAGTTAAAGCAGAAGGTGAAAATGTATATAATTATTTATTTGAAAGAGGAAATCTATTTCTTGCAAACAGTGATTATACAAAAGAAAAACTACATAAATTAGGTTGTCCCAAAGAGAAAATAAAAGTACTACCTGTTGGCTTAAATCTTTCTGATTTCAAATACAAAGTGAGAAAAATTGAAGATAAAATAAAAATTATTACCATAGCTAGACTTTATGAAAAAAAAGGTCTGAAATATTCTATTAAAGCTGTAGCTAAATTGATTAAAAAATATCCAAACTTAGAATATAACATTATAGGCAATGGACCACTTAAATCATATCTACAAAAACTAATTATGAATCTAAAAGCTCAAGACAAAATAAAATTATTAGGTTGGCAAAAAAAAGAGAAACTAATTGAATATATGGAAGAATCACATATTTTTGTCCTAGCAAGTGTTACTGCAAAAAATGGAGATGAAGAAGGACAGGGATTGGTATTGCAAGAATCACAAGCAATGGGTATGCCTGTAGTTTCAACTTATCACAATGGAATTCCAGAAGGAATATTAGATCAAAAATCAGGATTTTTAGTGCCTGAAAAAGATATAGATGCGCTTTCAAAAAAAATAGAATATTTAATCAATAATCCAAAATTATGGAAATCAATGGGAGAGGAAGGTAGAGAATTTATTGAAAGAAAATATGATATAAAAAAGATTAATCAAAAATTAGTAGAGATTTACAAAGATTTAATTGACTAAAACAAAAATATAACCAAAATATAAAATCATGAAAATCCATAAAAAAGTGCTGAAAAAGTAAAATTTAATTACAAAAAAACATTCTTTCAGGGCCCGTGGTCTAGTTGGTTATGACGTCGCCTTTACGAGGCGAAGATCCCGTGTTCAAATCACGGCGGGCCCACTTTATGAATAAATTAATCTTCTGTAGAAATTAAATCTTTCAATTTTTGTAATCCTGCTTCTGCCCCTCTAACAATTAAAATATCGTTATCTAATAATTTCTGATCAGCATCTGGACCATATATATATGATCCATCTCTCTTTATTGCTATTATCAAAAGACCTGTTACTGTCTCAACTTTTAATTCTCGAATAGTTTTATTAGAAAAATTGGATCCTTTTTTAATTTTTATTGGCTTTATAATCTCATCTGAATGTTCAATTGCTTCTTTAAGTATTGGATGAAGATCAATATCTCGCAAGACAACTTCTGCGATATTGTTGGCAGAATCTGAGATCTCTTCCATTGCGTGTGCAATCTGAAATATACTTAGTAATTTCTTAGGATCTTTAGCTTCTTTTGCATACTCTAATGCTTTGAGCCGAATATCAGTATATTTTTTATCTATGCGAGATTCTAATTCCTCAACTTCTTCTGCAATCGGCTGACTTCCAAAAATAACACTAGAATAAGCTAAATCTACCATCAAATTTGAAATATCCCTCATTTGAGTCAACATTGATTCAATCTCTTTTTTTATAATTTTACTTCACCCTTTGATATTTTTCTCAAAAGATTTACTCCATCGTCACATCCACGAGCGATAATAACATCACCTTGATAAAAACAAAAATCCTTCCTTGGCCTATAAAACCATTTTTGATCTCTTCTCACAACTAAAATATACATGCCTGTAGTTATTGCCAATTTAATTTCTTTTATGCGTTTTTTAATCATACTTGAATTTTTCTCAATTACTGTTTTCATTATACGCTCATCTGAAGTTTTCAGAGCATTAATTACAATCTCATCTGGCTCAAATCCCTCATGAATTACATTTACTATCTCACGCGCTGCATCAGATATAACTTCAGAAGCATTGGCAATCTGTAAAATTCCTGCCATATGCTGGGCATCTTCAACATCACGAGACGCTAGGGTAGCAGTCATTCTAATTTGATATATTAAATTATCCATTCTCTCTTCTAATCTTTGAACTTCTTCTGCTAACTCTTCAATATCAAATAAAATAGCTGAATATGCCAAATCTAGAATAAGATCGGCTATATCTTTCATCTCACTTAAAAGCTTTCTAATAGATGTCGGTTTATACTCAAATTTTTTATATGAAGACAATGACTATCTTCCCTCACTCAAAAGTATAAAAGAAACAAATTTAAAACAATAATAAATTCTCCTATAAATTGATTATTTAGGTAGTATATTCTGCATTAATGTTTATATAATCATAAGTTAGGTCACAACCAAAAGATCTAGCAGAAAAATCTCCTTCAGATAAATCTAATATTATCTTAAAATGATCTTTTGATACAATTGATTTAGCATCGTTTTGTTTTGGTTCTTTTGAAAAAACTACTACTTCTTTGTTTTCATCTGAAAAACTTATTTTTAATTTTTTCTCATCTATATCTGCAACGCTACCTGCTGTTGCTATAATTCTACCCCAATTGGGGTCACACCCAAAGATAGCGGTTTTTACCAATGATGATTTTGCCACTTCTTTTGCTATTAATCTTGCTTTTTTCTCATCTTTAGAATTTTTAACTAAAACTTCAAATGACTTAGATGCACCTTCTCCATCTTTTACCATCTTTTTTGCAAGTTCAATTAATAGAGATTTCAAAGCTTTGAAAAATTTAGGACTTTCTTTTTTTTCTATACCTTCGTTTTTAGCCATCAAAATAACAGAATCATTTGTGCTCATATCCCCATCAACAACTGCCATATTAAAACTTACATCAACTGCTGAAGCCAAATAATTTTTTAGAGAAGAATAAGATAAGTTATAATCAGTTAAAATAAAACATAACATGGTAGCCTCCATTTTAGGGCCTATCATACCTGATCCTTTTAATACACCAGATATTATAAATTTTATACCGTTTTCATCTTCAGATTCAACAGATAAATATTTTTCTTCTAAATCAGTAGTCATAATTGCTTTAGAGAATGCTGAATTTGAATTAAGACTCTCCTTTGCCTTCCTTATCCCTCTATCTACCTTATCCATAGGCAAGTATCTTCCAATTACACCAGTTGATGCAACTAAAACTTGATTTTGATCTATCTTCAAGATCTTAGCTGCTTCTTTTTGCATCTTAACTGCATCTAAATATCCTCTTTTGCCAGTACATGCATTTGCATTTCCACTATTTACAACTATAGCTCTGATATTTGTATTTTTTGATAATGTCTTTTTTGACAAAACTACAGGTGCAGCTTTTATAGAATTTGAAGTAAAAACACCAGTGGTTTTTGTAGCCACTTTAGAGAAAATTAAACCTAAATCTAGACCGCTTTTTTTAATACCACATTCCACACCGCAAGAATCAAATTCATCCAAAGAATTAAATTTAGTTTCAAATTTCATTTTAATACAATCTATGGATTTAGAGCGATTTGATCTATAGCTTGCTTCTCATCAAAATTGCACATTAAATTAAAATTCTGCACAGCTTGACCTGATGCTCCTTTTATAAGATTGTCAATTGCAGAAAATATGGTAAGTCGATTAATACGTTCATCTTTAGCTAATCCTACATCTACAAAATTTGAACCTACCACAGATTTTAAATCAGGTATATCTTCACCTAAAAATCTAACAAAATATTCCCCTCCATAGGCTTTTTTATAATATGATTCAAAATCATCTTCTTCATTGTAATAGATATAACAAGAAGATTCTATGCCTCTGGTGACTGGAACTAAATGAGGAGTAAAAGCGACATTAATAGACTTTTTAGATACCCTAGATAATTCTTGCTCCATCTCTCCGGTATGTCTGTGTGAAATTGGTTTGTATGGTTTTACTCTACCTTCACATTGGGAGTGGATTGTAAACTTCTTAGGAGATGCACCTGCACCTGATGATCCTGTTTTTGAGTCAACTATAACTTTACTGAAATCTATATTTTTGCTTTCTAAAATAGGATATAGCGCCAAAATAGCACCAGTTGGAAAACATCCAGGATTGGATACATAATTAGCTTTTTTGATTTCTTTGCGATATAACTCAGGAAGACCATATACAAATTTTTCATTCAATTCTTTAGCTATGTGTTTTGTATGATACCAATATTCATAATTTTTGTAATCTAAAAATCTAAAATCCCCACTTAAATCAACTATTTTTATATCTGACTCTACTAATTCTAAAATTAATTTCATAGCAGCAGTATGCGGAGTAGAAGTAAAAACAAAATCTGATTTTTGTGCAATAGTTTTTGGACTTTCATTTGAAAATTTTAAATCTATAAATGAATTTAAATTAGGGTATAATTCTTTTATAGGCCTACTTTCATATTGGCGACTAGTCGCATAAACTAAATCAACTTCAGGGTGTTTCACTAATATTCTCAAAAGCTCTGCTCCTGCATATCCAGAAGCACCTATAATTGAAACTTTCATATCAGACACCTAATTTTACAAAAATATCTAAAATAGATATGAAATAAAATCTTTTTCTAAAAATATTATTTAATTTGCCTGAAGCATTTTTGAAATCTTAAAAAAAGCTAAAATAAAACTAATTGCCCTTATTAATCTGAAAGTTATCAAAATAATAAACACAGGAACAAAAGGCTCAAATGAACTAAATAAATCATTACCCAAAGCTGCAAACAACCCAAGATATAACCAAGTCCATCCAGAATTATTTGTAATTGATTTAATCACAGAATAAATTTTTGAATATAAAAAAAGTGTAAAAACCCAAACAAAACTAAGCAAAAGATTGAACATCAAAGCTCTAGCTAGATCTATATCAAAAAAAGGATATAAAATTGCGATTGTCAGATAAATTAAAAAAACAGAACTTAAAAATATAGTCTGGATTTTTTTGATTATATTTTTATCAATTGACCCCATATCTAAATCTTTTGAAAGATGCATTACCCCAACTGGAAAATAAAAATAACCACTAATAATAAGGATATTACCTATAAATTTCTTAAGCAATTCAAAAATATCTGAAATACCTAAAGCAAAAAAAACATAAAACAATTGACCTAAAAATGCTAAAAAAGTGCCTTTTGCCCAGCATTTATAAGCTAAGGATGCACCTTCTGCTTTTGAATAAATTCTATAACATAAAAAAAATACAAAAAATACTGTAAGAGCAATTATACTCTCTTGTATTAAAGCAACAATATTTAAAGACATTAAGAAAAGTAAAGAAACCTTATAAATAAAAAAATTTTGAAATTGTGGGTTTTTTATAGTTCAGAAAAAAATAAACTTCGTGGATCATTTTTTTAAATTATCCAAAAGCTCACAAGCCTTACATATCTTATTTGATGAAGGTTCACCACATCTAGTGCACTCACCAATCTCTATTGATTTCATGTGAGGAAATAATTTTTCACTTAATTTATCAAATGAATTTAGAGTGACATTTTTAGTCCCTGGTTTATTACTTTCAATTTTATCTAAAAATTCTCTGATATAATTTCTCATTGCAGTATGAGAATATGGACAACTAATTTTTGGAATTTTAAATCCGGAAAGAATTGAATAGATAAGAACTTCGCGCTCTAAAAATATCCTAAGCGGCTTAATTTTAGGGACAAATTTAGGATTTTTCGCAGGATATAAGGATGCAACACGAGTAAAACGAGTTGTATCGCCCCTTAATATATTTAAAAAATAAGTTTGAATCTCATCATCTAAATTATGACCAATAGCAAGTTTATTGGCACTTAATTCTCTTGCTTTTTTATTAAGTAAAATCCTCCTAAATACACCACAATATGTGCAATATTTCAAATCATAAGAAGAAAGATCATCTGTCTTTATTCCATACTCATCTTGCATTGAAAAAATATAGTGCTCTAATGAATTTTCTTTGCAAAATTTAGTGATATTGGGTAGCAATAAATCACGATATCCTGCAATTCCCTCATCAATAGAGAGAACTATCAAATCTAATTTGATATTTGCTTCTTTTAATATATTCAGTAGAGCTAAACTATCTTTTCCACCAGATACAGCTACTGCAACTTTTTCTCCTCTCTCAACTAAATTATTTATTCGCATATTTTTGAATGCTCTTTTGTGAAAATATTTCAAAAAGCACATTTTACAAAAATAATTACCAGAAAAGCGCTGATAGTATACAACATGATAATTTGAACAAAAACTACATTCAACCACTTGACCCAACTCTCATAAATACTAAATTATCACCATCAGATAATTTTTCATGTTCACATACTAATTTTCCATTCTTTAAAACTACATGAGTCTCAATAGGTATACCTAATCGGTCAAAAACATCCAAAACTGTATTATTATTGTCTAAGTCAATTTCTTCAAAATTTTCATTTCCATAAAATACAACTTTCACTTTAATGAGGTCATACCTCCTGTGAATGCAGGGATAATATTAAGAAGAATAACAAATAAAGAAACAAATGACATAAAGATAGCTATCTTTGCACCCAACTCATCATTTGTTATTTTTTGCATAATATCCTTAAACAATGCACCCCCATCAAGTGGAATCATAGGCAGCAAATTAATAAGCCCAATACCCATATTAAGTAGGGCAATCCAAGCTAGTTGTTGGATTATAATCCAAATAAATGAAGGAACACCATCTTTTTCATCATAATAAGGTTCTTTATAAAAATAAATTGGTCTTATTGGCATCAATACATCTGCAAATAGCGAATTTGACATATCTGATAAAATAAAAGTAACTGTAGTATTTTCAGAATGAATAGTTAAATTTCTTCCATCCCTTGTAGCATAACCTGTATAGTTATATATTCCATCAGAAGTATCTATGGTATAATTTGTAAGGTTTGAATCTATTTTTTTGTCAACTTCATCAAGATTACGCACTGTACCATCATTTATAGAATATAATATTTCTCCACCATCTGGAATAGACTCAACAGTTTCATTTTCACTACCTGCGATATAAACACCTGTAGGTTGAGCAGTATAAGATAATAAAAATGCTAAAAAACATAAAGAGATAAATCCAGTTATCAAATTAGCAAGTGAGCCCACAGAATATACTCGCATTCTTTTTCGCCTTTTTGTCTCTTTTAGTTCATCTTCATCTGGCTCAACAAAAGCTCCAGGGATTATAGCAAACAAAAGTAAACCTACAGACTTAACTTTCAAATCTTGAGCTCTAGCTAAAAATCCATGTGAAAATTCATGAACAATTAAAACAATAAGTAGCGCAAAAAGGCCATACCAAAGAGGGATAGTAACACCAGGTATAACTAAAACTACTCCACCTCCCATATCAGGATCAGTTAGAGAAAAATAAGCTTGCAAAACCAAAAGTGCAAACACATTTACCATCATAAAAATGCCTAAAACTATACCGAAGTTTCCATAAAATCTCCAAAATCGTCTATACTTTTTCCCGCCTCGATCTAGAAAATTAATAAATCTTTGAGTTTTCCAATTAACTATAAATGCTTCGCGCTCTACACCAATTTTTTTAGTGTATCCATATTTTTCTAAAACTAAAATTACTATCCAAAAACCAAAAAATAATGCTAAAAAAATCATCAATCCTGTTGACATAATAATTCAGAACAAAATATGATTAATTTTTAAGAAGTTTTTAGATAAACAAATAAAATATTAGTTAAAAAAATGGAGATTACATGATTACCCATACTGAAAAAATTATCCTAAGAGCAAATGTCTCAGATGCAATGTTTGCAATTGCTCAATATTTTAAGCAGAAAAATCTAAAACTTGTAAAAGAAAATAAACAACAAAAATATCTTCTATTTAGTGGTAGATCCACAAATTTATTTAGCCAAAATCTTAGAAAAATCAACATACAAGTCTGGATCTTCAAAGATAGACGTACATCAAATTTAGAAATTAGGTTTGTTTTTGAATTTCTAAAATTAAGATCTATTGAAAGATACAAATTTTTGATAGAAGAAGAAATTAAACATATAAAAAAACATATAAGCTCACAAACTAATAGAGATGATGAATTTATTGGCGCACTAGAGAATACTGAAGAAGCCAATGACGCTGATCAAATAATATCTCCATGGTGTCCTAATTGTCATAAATACAAAGGTAGAAAAAAGGTTTGTCCTCATTGTAATAGATTAATGGGTAGGTGAAAAATTGCTAAATATAATAAAGATAAAGAATTTCTTAAATGAAATAAAAATTCCCTTACT
>CAYQAE010000047.1:0-15402 GCA_964415445.1 uncultured archaeon
ATTACTGGAGTTGAACTCAACATAACTTTTTCAAATCCAAATATATGTCAAGGTAGGGACATCTCCCTAGATTTATTGGGATATGGATTTGATATTAATTATAAACCATTATATGAAAAATTACAAAAAATTGCTAACTATAGAGTAGAGCGAGCAGAAAAAATAATGGAAAAAATTAACAAAGAATTTGAAAAAGAAAAAATAGATCCCCTAACTTCAGAAGATATAAAAAAAATACAAGAATCTGTAGATGGTAGTTTTGGAAGACCACATATTGCTAACTATTTAATTAAAAAAGGAATAGTCAAAGACAAACAAGAAGCATTTGATAAATATCTAGTTAAATGTAATGTTGCGAAATATCCTTTGTCCATTGAAGAGGCAGCTGATTTAGTTCATAAAGCCCGGGGATATACATCACTAGCTCATCCAAATGATCCACATGGCACTTCACTAATTAAAGTCTCAAAAGATTTAGATGAGCAGACTAAATTTATAGAAAAGTATCTAATTAATTTCCTAGATGGAGTGGAATGTTGGCATACAAGGCTTGATCAAAAAACTACTGATCATTATTTAAATTTTGTAAAAGGCCATCAATTGATAGCCACAGGTGGTAGTGATTGTCATCAAAAACCAATTTTGATGGGAAATTTAAATATAGATGAATTTGTAGCTAGTCAGTTTCATAAGGTGTTATAATGTTAGCAGATGATCTAAAGGATCCAAAGACATATCCAGAAAAACCATCAAAAATTGATATGGTAGAAACTCATATATCTCAAGTATTTATTGGAGATAAATATGTATACAAGATAAAAAAGGAAGTAAATTTTGGATTTCTAAATTTCTCTACATTAGAGAAGAGAAAGTATTATTGTGAAAAAGAAGTAGAGCTAAATAGACGTTTTTCAGATGGAATTTATCTAGGAGTAGTCCCTATTACTTTTGACGGTAGAAAACATTCAATTGATTCAGATGGCGAGATTGTAGAATATGCCACTAAAATGAAGCGGATACCAGACGAAAATTTATTGAAAAACAAATTAGAAAGTAATGAAATTTCAGAAAAAGAATTAGAAGATATTGCAAAAACTATAGTTTACAATCATAAAAAAGCAGAAACTAATGATAAAATTAAGGAATTTGGAAAAATTAAGGCAGTTAAAAAAAACACAGATGAGAATTTTGAGCAGACTGAAAAGTATATAGGAAAAACAATTGAAAAGAAAAATTATAATGAATTGAAAAAATGGACTGAAAATTTCTATAAAGACAATAAAGAATTGTTTGAAAGAAGGATTAAAGAGGGAAAAATCAAAGATTGTCATGGCGATCTACATACTGAACATATTTGTATAATGGATAAAATTCATCTAATTGATTGTATTGAATTTAATGAAAGATTTAGGTACGCTGATATATTATCTGATTTAGGATTTTTGCTTATGGATTTAGAGTTTAGAGAAAATTTCAAAGAAGCCAAAAAAATTCATGATGCATATATTTTGGAATCAAAAGAAGAGAATATTGAAAATTTAATTAATTTCTATAAAGTCTATAGGGCATGTGTTAGAGGCAAAGTTACCTGTTTTTTATTGGATAATCCTCAATTAGAAGAGTCTAAAAAGGAAGAAATTACAAAAAAAGCTAGTAAATATTTTAAATTGGCTAAAGAATATATAAAAAAATAAAAAAAATTAGAAATAGACATCATTATCATCATTTTCTTCTGTGGGATAATCTATAAAAGGATTTTCAGATTCACCTGTCCCGCCAGCTTCTCTTTGGGCCCATTTGGGATTATCAAACATTGTTAGCAATTCATAATATTTTGCTTGATGATCTGTTGTAAAGTATTCCCATTCTTCTGGATTTTTTAGCCATTGTCCACGCCAAGGACGGATCGAAATCTCTAATGGTGATTTTTTACCATCCACTGTGGCTGCTATTTTACTTATCAAAAGAGGTGCATTTACTCTTCTTCTAAGATAAGAAAAATTAGGAATCCGTCTAATAAGACCAAATTGCTCACAAGTTTGTGTAATACGTCCTTTAAAAGTAGTCTCAAACCAAGGAATCATTTCATGGTTTTTAACTTGTTGGCGCACAATTGAAGGAATAGAATTATCATCTATCTCATAATCATCCTTTGGCACCATAAATTCTATCATTTTTTTTGAAAGTGGTTTTGATAGCACAAAAGGACAATATTCAGCCATGTATTTTGAAACTTCACGTAACAAACGACCATCAATGTATATCCATTTGATCATTTTCCTTGTAATCTTCCAAAAAATTGGGTTCTTCCTACCTTCAATATAAGGTAATTCAAACAATTTTAAAGGAAGAAATATCTCTTTCAACCGCTCTCTATTTTTAAACTTTGGCCTCTCAATCTCAATTTCTACATCCTGTGTTGTAGCTTCGGGATTGTAAAGTAACATCAAAGCAGCAAGTATATGTTTACAGATCACAAACTTTGAGTACTGCTCTAATTTTACTTTATCATAATGACAACGGTAACAACTACAATTTGTATTGACAGTTGAAGACCAAATATTGATTGTATCATTTACCAGCGTTATCAACGAATTCAATCTTATTTCGTAAATATGAGGTCCACTTGCTGCAGGTATCTTGCAATCGCCAGCATCATTGCAAAAAACAATTTTAATTGTTTTTCTATCAAATAAATGACTTTCATCTCGTTTTTCAGCACCAGCCAAAATATTTTCCCATTCTTCATCATTAAACTTACATATTTCTTTTACATCGGAGCCATATCTAAAAATGAAGGATCTAATGGCAGAGGTAAAAGGAAAGAAAATAATCATTTGATATAGCTGAAGCCAAACGCCCCACTCCAAGATATAATAAGGTCTAGATAAAACCCATTTATTTTGAAGATGTGCATGGGCATATGTTGTCGTCGTATCAGAAGGCCTTTCTTCTAAAGCAACATTGTTTCCTGTTTTATCTAAAGATGAAAAAAAAGCACCGTTATCTTCTATAAATTTGTCAGATTTTCTGAAGAAGCTTAATTCCTCTTTTTTTATTATCCCATTTTTTGGATCCAAAATTTCTTTCAAAATATTCGAGTCCATAGGGTCTGGATTAAAATTTGGTATCATTTTTGTTCTCTTATATTTTTAAAATAATTTTAATTAGACATTTTTTATTTTGAGAACAAGATGAAGTCTTAAACTCCAATAATTGCCATAGGCAAGTTTCAATAATAATTATCGAACTTATTATTGTTTAATTTACTTACTTTTAAACTTGTTTAAAAACAAAGGTTTTTATACAAATTAACATATGCTTTTAATCTACAGTGATAATTTCACTTTATGATCAAATAGATCAAATCATATGCTTTGAGCTTTTCTTTTCTGACTTAAAATGAATTTTAGATTATACTGGTGATTATTTAAATGTCAGAAAAAAAGAAAATTAAAAAAAGAAATGGAATAGAATTGATTAATTTTGCAATAGAAGCACTACAAGAACAAGAAAAATCAACAGAACAAGAATATAGTCTAAATAAATTGAAAAAATTCAAAAATATTTGCGGAGAATTAGGTAATAATTTAGCTATTATTGCTGAAAAAGCAAGAAAAATAAATGTAAAAAAGGATATTAATGCAATAAAAGCCAAATTAAATAAAAAAACATTTGAAGTTTTGAGTAATTATGACTTAAAAAAGAAACAAAAAGAAGAAATCAGAAAAATAATTTCTGAGATCCCATTAGAGGATATTACCTCCAAATACTTGAAAAACAAGATAGCAGAGATTTTATTGGGCACTGATATCGAAAAACTAATTTTATAATTTTTTTTCCTTATTTTTTACTTAAGCTAATGTTTATATATGAGACAATTCTATCTATTTGTACTTATATATTTCAATTTCATAATTCAAATTCATCTCTAATTTAGATGAAAAATAAGCATTCACGAAGTGAGTAGCTTATTTAATTTTAATAGATAGTTTGACTATCTTAGAAACTAGTTTTAGTATATCTTTTGGATATTTTAATGCCTCTAATATTATTAAATTTGATTAAATGTTAATTCAAAATAATGGAGGTGAAATATTATGCCTCTAAAAAGTTGGGTATCTACAGCATCTTGGTTGAATCAATTGGCAGATGATGTAGAAAAAACCCATCCAATCTTAGCTCAAACGCTAAGAAAAAAGATAGATGAACTGGGTATAAAATGGAAAGACGCCGAAATTAATCGCGGAGAATTATTAAATTCAATTAAAGAACTTGAAGACGCGATTAGTTTTGGCTATGGCATTTCAAATGCCGTCTCAACTATTTTAAAACTATAACCTTTTTTTTCTTTTTTTAAAATGCCCCTACATCTTTTCCTAAATTAAAAAATCCTAAAATTAAAAATAGACTCATAAATCCATAAAATAGAGGAGATAAAAATACTAAACTATCACTAACTATAAATGCTATAATCTCTCCAAAATTAGCTAAAAATCCAGACAATATACCCAAAAGAATATACAACCAATAATTTGCATACCCTCTAACAACTCTATAAAAAGGATAAAGTGCTCGAAATGAAAATAACCAGGCAAAACAATACCAAGTGATATAAAACATCCTAACAGGTATTTTTCCATCAATAAAAACTAATAAAGATGAGACAAACAAACTCCAAATTATAATTGCCAAAAATACATATTTTCTATACTCTCTAAACTTATCTAAATTTACATCTGTAATTTTTAACTCTGCAGGTAAAACTAAAGTACCTAATGCAATATAGTAATAACCCATTAGAGTAAAACTCAAATGAATTACTGCTAAAAATCCATCAATACCTTCTAATCTAATTTTATGAGGGTCCATAAAAAAAGAACTTAAAAAAGAAATAAATGCACCAATAAAAGTTAATATAGTCCCTTTAGCCTAAAATAGATAAGCTTTTGATCCTCCTTTTGTAGCTTTATATATACTAGTAGTAAAGAATACCACAATTAAAGATATACTAAATACAATTATTTCAGTAACTATTAATGAAGATACCATAATTTTAGCATATCTTCTAATATTAAAAAATTATCTAAAATTAGAATATTAATATGAATCAAGGTTTTAGCACATTTGTAGAAAATAATTTATCTAAAGATATACTTCTAATCACTACAGGACTTCCTGCAACAGGTAAAACTTCTGCTGCAAACTACCTTGCAAAAAGATATGATCTACAAATATTAAGAACAGATTTAATTAGGAAAAAGATATTTTCACAAAAAAACATACATAACAAAAAATCAGCAGCTAATCTAGATTTGAGAAAAAAAGTATATCAAGAGATGTTTAAATACGCAGAAAATCAAATAGATTCAAATGGAGTAATATTAGATGCTACTTTTATAAAAAAAGAACTGAGAATGCAAGCAGCAGAGATTGCAAATAACAAAAACAAAAAATTTGTAATATTAGAGACAATTTGTCCAAAAGAGATAGCAATTATGAGAATACTAAATCGGACAAAAGAAAATTCTGATTCTAATGCACTCACAAAAGATGCATATGAAAATAATGAGAAAGCCTATGAAGATATAAATATCCAAAAAATAAAACTAAAATATCCTAAATTATCAGGTCTCTATTTTGTGGTAGATACAAAAGATTACTATCCAAGAACTTGGAAAGTAGTAAAAAGTAAAGAATTTTAGAAAAAAATTATTGCCAATAAATTGGCAAAAAAACAGCGATTATTGCCAAAAAAATCGAAATGTTTTAAAACATATAATTACAAAAGAATTACTAGATAAAGAAGATTCTGTTTTATTTATACCTGCATGGTTATTTTTGACAATTTTATAATCATCCTAATATTTTTTTTGCACCATCCAAATCATAGGGGCTTTTTTTTATAATTACTGCTAATTGAGAATGCATAATTCATCTCGCTATATGTGAAATATACAGCTCAAGTGCTCTTTTACTAGTCAGCCATTCGCCTTTATGCTTAATTGAAGGAAGAATACCTTGTTTGCAACGCAAGGCTAAATATTGAGGAGTATATGAACAAAAATTTGAAACCTCTTTTAATGTAATTAGTTTATCTTCTGATGTAGTACCTACTTGATCTAGTAGATCAACAAGACTGGATCCCATTAGTTTTTTCAAAAAGATTTCAAGAGGCACAAAATCATTCTTAATATCAATAGAACTCAAAGCGTTGAGATATTGCTTGCGATCTTGAGGTAAAATATGGATAGGTGGCCAATTTTTACGTAAGAAGTGAAGATTTAAAAGTAATCTTCCAACACGCCCATTACCATCGCTAAATGGATGTATTCTTTCAAATTCAAAATGCATCCATGCACCTAAAGAAAATACACTTTCTCCACTAAGATCTCTTTCCCTATAGTCCCGCTCCCACGATTCCATTTTTAGAACAACTTTTTCTAGTCTTTCAGGAGTAAATGAGGCTTTTTTAATTCGAACATTTATCCTTCTCCATTGCCCTGCATCAGGTAGAAGTCCATGAAATATATCGTCGTGAAGTTCTAACACTGTTTTTAGTGTTATCTCCTTTTGTCGAATTTTTACAAGTTTTTCAAATGCTTTTTCATGCTGTATGGTTTCTATTACATCTTTTATAGGCTTATCTGAAACACTTTTTCCATCTAAAATAATATGATCCGCATCTTCTCTTGTTATAGTATTTCCTTCTATTGCGTTTGTTCCCCATGTATTGAGAGCACCAGTTCTTTTCCAGAAACTTTCTGGAAGATCATTGAAACTTGTTCTATCGAGAAGTTTGGATCGAAGTGAGTTTAATATGATTTGTTTCATAATATCATCCATTATCATATATTACTTATTAAGATATATAATTCTTTCCAAAAAATTAAGTTAGTCCATATAATTGATTTAATGTGCAAAATTCCTAATTAATTTAAAAAGCATTTCTAATGTTATCCACTCATTATAGGGAAGCAACACAATATTCAAGAACATTTAGGGGCTACTCTAATATTTTCTTTGCTGCATCCCAATCTGGCTCATAGATATGCATAGAAACCGAATGGTGAGTATAAATACCCATATCTACATTTATCTCATCTGCAACTTGTTTTTGTAAGGTAGATAATGCAATAGCATTGCCCAATGCAGCAGAAAATAGATCATTAGACCTAAATAAAACTGTACAATATAATTTATTATCTCTAACTAAATATTGAATGTATTGGAGACAAGGTGGGTTTTTATCTACTAAATCTCTGCCCACATACCAAGTATGGATTGCAACTCTACGTGATCGCAAATTTTCTTTTAATTTATCGATAGATTGTGCAATTTGATCAACTATTTTATCTCCTACCATGTGTTTTCTAATTCTACTGTGATAATCATACACAAAGTCTGCATCTGTACCTTTCAAAACTTCATCAACATAAACTTGGATTGCTTGATCCCCTAGTGGATATTTTGGATGAATCTTTGGCTCATTAAGAGGCTTTTCAATTTCCATAATCAAATTTTGAATCTCTTTAGTTTTTGCACCATCTTCTGTCTCAACTATCTCTCCTTTATTTATACATCTTCTTATAGATCTCTCCCAGACTTCAGATATAGTTTTTCCACGAATTAAAACTGACATATTTAATCAACTCACAACAAAGTATTAATAGGATGTTTGTCAACTGACATAGTACCTAAATCTTTGGCAGCATCTGACACAAAACAATCAGCCATAGCACATTTTGCAAATACCTGATCTGCATTTTCAATTGGACCATATAAAACAAAATCTGCACCACAAAAAATCTCTAGGGCAGATGAGGTAGTATCACATGATTTTCTAATTTCTTTAGTTTGTGTCTTTTTAAGCCATTTCCAAGATGAAATTGCATTGTGAATTCCACAACCAACTGGATATCCATATAGACTTTTTAATACAAAAGTAGCACGTACTGCATTCCCACCTCCAGCAAATAATGAAGTAGTAGCAGTATCAATTAATTTATTGGATATCCCACATTTTTCTGATATATTAAAAAGTCCATCATCTAGAAAATTTCCGCCTGAATTTAGAATCTCAACTTTAGATTTAATAGTCTGATCTTTAGCATTATAAGCTAACAAAATTGATGAATCTACATTAGAATTGTTTAATGCATCTATCTCTTCTTTATTTAAGCTCATATTAATTGAATTGTAAATTGTACGGTCCACTAAACCTACTTCATCGCAATAATTTAGCGCATCTATCCTTGCACCAACATCTGATGAGTCAATAATAAAAGGAGAAAAAGAAACATCAGATACAAAATCAATATATCTCTCTAAAGCTTGGAAAGTAGATCCATAAATATGAATTATCGAGGGATTTTTAGTCTCATCTGATCTACTCTCTTGCATATTAATTAAATCTTCAGCTTTTTTTCTATCAAAGATTCCTTTTTTATCATCAGAAACAATATCATGTTTAGTGTAGAATATAGTTCCAGCTAATACTGTGGGTAACCTACCAGGTTGTCCACCTAGTTTTACACCGCAGAGATCTATTATTTTTTGTCTTTTCTTAAATTTATACATATCTAAATCACTAAGATAATGATTAAGGAGATTAAAATGGTACTTATAACTAAGTATATATTAGTAGAAGATGTCCTCCTTTCAAATATTCTATCAACCTTATCTTCTATCTCTTTTAATTTATCCAAATTGATTTCACCATCTTTTACTATAGGTTAAATGATTAAAATTATAAGTAAATAAACTAAAGCTGTTATAAAAAATCCAGACAAAAATGATTCTATTTTTGTTTTATCTGATCTTTCAATAATATTTAGACTTTCTTCTATATTTTTTTGTAGATCATCCAAATTCATAAGATCACCAAAAGAGTTAAAATTAATAAAAACAATGAAAAAAGTCCTAAAAATGGAAAAAAGGATATTTGTGAAGATTCTATTTTTGCAGCATCTTCTAATTTTTGTTCTATTTTTGAAAGTGATAATAAAATATCAGTAGTAGATATAAACTCATCATCTTCTTTTTTTTCATCTTGTCTAAAGTATTTTTCTAAATCAATATTAGATTCGTATTTTTTGTTATCTCTAGCTAAAAGCTCTTTTGCTTTTTCAATTATTTTTTTAGGATCAACTTCACCGATCATGTCAATGACTTGGACTTGTTTTTGAAATTCTCGTACAATTTCATGATTTAGATTTTCAACATAGGGTATAGCGCCAGGTGCATCAATTATTTTTTTTGAATCATCTATCCCATTATTATATAGGGCTAAAAAAGATTTTCCTGGTTTATGCCCTTGAACTTCTTCACCACATGAAATTACATATCGAATATTTGGATTTGTAACTACATTAGCAACAATTTTCTCTATCCCTAAATTTTCTGTCATGCATGAGCCTAAAATTGAGAAATATTTATTTGGAATATCTATTTTTGAACCTAAGCAATTTATACAGATTGGGTTTTCTTTATCTCCGAATAAATAGTTTCCAGTATAAATTGGCCATCTCAATTTAGGACACCAAAAATAAGTATAAAAATAAGAGAATAAATAATACCTAATGTAAAATACATTAAATTTATTTTAGAAGTTTTATTTAGTTCATTTAGTTTAGATTCGATGGAATTGAGAATTTTTTTAAGTTTAGTATTATCTATTGAGATAATTTCACCAGATTCAGAATCTAAGCTTGTAATATCATTTGACTCAATTAATATATCTGACATTTTTTAGAAATAAATTGTGATGGTTTATAAGAATTTTTTTAGAGAAGGTTTTATTAATTTTAAGATAGTTAAATTAATGAAATTTTAAATTGAGTGATAATTATGAAAAAAAGTATAATAATTGGTTTATTGTGTTTATTTTTAGTATCTCCTAATGTTAATGCGCAAGATGCCCAGTGGTGGAATGGATCATTTTTATATCGGACTGAATTACAAATTAATGTGAGTTCATATCCAGGGGCAACTAATAGAAGCAATCTTACTGTTGATCTAGATGTTAATTTTACTGAATTAATTGAACAATCAGGAATTTCAGGAACATTTGATATTAATTCAATAAGAGTTATAGAATATGATGAATCAGGAAATGTATTATATGAGGTTCCTTCTCAGTTTAGAAATTATTCTAGTTATAATAAAACAAACAATGCATATGGATGGATGTTTTGGATTGTAAATGGAACAACGCCAGTTAATGAGATTAGAAGATATTTCATATATTTTAATCGCGAAGAAAATGGTATTAAATCAACACCATCTTATACGTTTCAAAATGGATCAGGGATAGGATATGCTCGTTGGAATGATGGATCTAGTGAGCATTATTATGTTGAACCAAATACACACGGCTATGATGATATGCCACCTAATAGAGGTACATTGGCATCTTATGGTGGCGACAATGGTTATGGATTTGCAAGTACAATAGATAGCCCCACTAATATTTTGGATAATTATCAACTTCAATATTATGGATATTTAAAAGTGGATAGTGACAGTACATATAATTTTTATACACAAAGCGATGATGCAAGTTTCCTATTTATAGATGATTTAGGATTTCCAATCTACAGTAACAGCCCAGATAGCCTTGTCGTAAATAATGAAGGTGGACATGGACAAAGAGTAAGAACTGGATCAATATCACTTAGTAAAGGGATACATAGATTAAGAATATTAATGCATGAGTTAACTGGCGGAGATGGAGTAGATGCAGGATTTGGAACTTCAGGAGATAATCCATTTCCAACATCACAACTTTATGGATATAGAAATATCTATTCAATAAATGTATCGATTGCAAATACAACAGATATTGTTGTTTCTTATCAATCAATTGATTTTAAAGGTTATGAATCAAATAAAGACTGGGTAAAGGTCGGTGACGATGTAAATATTACATTAGATCTTTTTGCTGGAACAGAAATCGAAAAAGTTGATGCATTAATTTGTAATGGAAATAATAATTCATTTAATTTATCACAAGCAGATCTTGTACAACTTTCTAATTCCAGTAAGGCATTGGGTGATGTTAGTTGGAATGGAACATATACAACGTATAATGATGATTCAATAAATGGTACTCATTATGTAATGTTTAATGTAACTTTTGTACAAGGATTTTCTTTACTTTCATTAAATACATATCAATTTTATGTAGATAATGCTTCTCCAGAATTTTCAACAATAGCATATGACGATGTACATTATCCTTATCCATTATATACTGGAAATGAGACAGAAACATTATATTATAATATAAGTGATTCAACAAATATATCAACAGTTATAATCCAATATAGTCACTATAATACATCAAATGCAACACCATATTGGACTAACTGGGTAAATGACAGTATGAATTTAGATCAAACTTATCAAGATGAAAATATTTGGTTGTATAATTATACATTTAATGTAACAGATTGGGAATCAGGAGATAAATTAAATTATACTATATTTGTTAATGATACTTCAGCTCATCTAACTATCTTATCTGATCGATATTTTATATTTAGAGATGATTATTATCCATACTTAACTTATCTAAATTTTTCTTGGACAGAAATAGCTAATCCTTTAGGTTTAAAAACAAATGACGGTAGATATCTTCCATTAGCAAATCAAACAATTAATGTAAGAGTAAATGCTACAGATCCACAAGGAGGGACTATGGGACATGTAACTCTTCGTTGGATAAGTCATTATGTTGGATCTACCCCTATAACTAATCAAAAAGAGATGACTGCAATTACTTCCATTGGTCAAAATATGACATTTGAATGTGATTTAAATCCAAGTGATGTTTATTCAGGCTCTTTAGTAGAATTTGAACCGATTTTTTGGGTTATTTTATATGATTACTCTGGAAACAGTAACAACACAAAAACAGTTCACAATGCAACTCCATTTATGTATGCTGATGATAATGAAGATTGGTATTATCCTAGATTTTTAGGAAGTTATGTGTTTTCGCCATCTTCACAAGATCAAGACAAAAATGGGATCCCCCCATCTGATGTAGTTATCTATTCTTTAACTATAAGAGATAATATTAGATTAAAAAATTATAGTTTAGGTATTGTATATCCTAATGGTACAGAAAATATATTTTATACATCTCCCGAGATTGAAGATACTAATGTAGATGAATATGATATTACAACTTCAACTGCAACGATACCAAAAGAGATACTTACAGAAAATGGAAGTTATTCGATTGTAATGTATATTGCTGATAATTGGTCATGGATAAGACGACAAATATCATCTGTAACGTTTTATATCGGTGCTCCAGATATAGATGCCCCTATATTTAATAATTTATATACTAATATGAATTATATAAATACTGACCAAACAACTTATGTATACGCTAACCTAACAGATAGAAATGCAATAACAGCAAATCTAGAAATTTTATATCCAAATGGAAATACCTATCAATCAGATTTAGAATTAGAATATAGTGCAGGATTATATGCAATAGGATTTAGAATAAATGCTGAAGAATTTATAAATGATGGATTTACGTATGATGAGTGGAATTCACTTTTAGATCGAAATTGGACATTATATATAACAGCTACAGATACACAAGATAATGAAGCAAATCAAACAATTAATATATATCTAGATAATTTATCAACTCAAGATACAGGTTGGCAGAAATATTACCATGCTAAATTTATAGTTGATGCATCTTATCCCGGACATATTGATCTTGAAGAGTATTATGTATATAATTTACAAAAATTACAACCAGCAAAAGATGAATTAAACAGTGTTTATGGTAATTATACATACGCAATTGAACTATTACAAGAAGGGATATTAGATGTATTATTTTATGATTTAACTCCACCTGAATTTGTTACATTAACGACAATTCCATCTTCAGCAACTACAGGTCAATCAATACAATTGATAATAAATATTAGCGATATTAATATAATGAGATCTCTACAAATTAAAATAGTTGATCCAGAAGGCAATGTTTATATGGACTATACTGAAATACATTCAGAGGCTAATGTTTCACGAAATTATTTTATACACAATTTTACAATAGATGCAGAGCAATTTTCAGAATTGATACCATATAAGATCTGGAAAACTTCATTACTTTCAGATTGGACTATTTATGTAAATGCCCAAGATTGGTGGAGAAATTCTAAAGAAAGCACAACTTCAGTAGACATAACTAATCTATCAGAGGAAGATAATGCCTGGTGGTGGTATGAGAGAGCAAAAGCTGCTGTGGGTGAACAATCTGGTTATGATGATGATCTTGATTCAATTGAAAAGTTAATTAAAGATGGAGATTATCAAGAAGCTATAGATTCTGCAAATGATATAATAGAAAGCGCTACTGAAAAAGGTGGCGGTGGCGGAGTAACTAACACTCAAATAATTGCAATAATTGTAGCAATAGCTGCAGGGCTTGGCGGATTAGTAGGTGTCATGAAAGCCAGACATAAAGCAGAAGATGTCCAAAAAGCAGCCGATGCAGCAATAGGTTCAGTGATAGAATTAGTAGATGAGAGAAAAGAATACGGGTTTGATACTTCAAAATATATAAATAAAATCGATGAAGCTAGGGAACTATTTGACAGTGCTAAATTTTCTGAGTGCAAAGTTATGATGCTACAAATTGAACATGAATTGACTCAAAAAGCAGCTAAAATGCGTGAAGCATACCAGAAATTACAACATGTAAAAGATGATATAATTGAGCGTGGAATAACTACTCCAAAGGCAGAGAAGTTATTCTCAGAAGCTAAAGAATTATATAAAAAAGAACAATTCAACAAAGCAATGGAAATTAGTCAGAAGGCTGAAGAAGAAGCTCAAAAAGGTATGGAAGGAAGAACTGTATTTGGATAGAATTAATCTATCCTTTCAAATATTTTATATTTCTTTTTTATTAACTAATTTAGCATAAATTATAATTTATGTGATAATTATGAAAAAATATATTTTAGCAACGATAGTGTTTTCTTTTTTAGTAGCACCTAATGTATATGCTTTTGAAGATGAATGGTGGGATAGTGATTGGTTATATAGAGTTAAATATGATGTTAATACTCCTTTTAATACAACTAACTATGTAGCAAAGCAACAAATTAATTTAACAGATATATTAATTAATGATTTGCAACTAAATGGAAAAGAATTTGATGTAAATTCAATTAGAGTTATAGAATACAATTCAAGCGGAGATATGATTGAATTTAATTCATCTGAATCTGGACTTTCAAAATATGAAGTTAATTATAAATTTTTAGAAGATGATCAATTTAGTTCATCAACTAATGCAATAGGAATATTATATTGGATGTTAAAAGGAAATTCACAAAAAGATGTAAATAGAACTTATTATATCTACTTTGATACAACTGAAAATTCAAAATCAGCCCCACAATATTCAGATCTCTATACTTATGTTACATTTACCTATAGCAGACAATCTCTACATATTATATCATTTGAAGATGATGTAAAAGTGAAAGTTACAGATATTACCGATAGTGGCACTGGTGCAGATGATAGCTTTACTACTATTTTAAATAAATCTGATACAATAGAGAAGACTAATTTTGATGATGATGATCTAAAAATTGAAGCAACAGGTCAAATTATTGTTATGGGAACAAATTCTTATGATAGTGATAGTGGCAACGCAGATGCTGCAACAGAGCTAATTTCAAAAAATGGAAAAGCAGTAGGACGCGAATTTTATACTTTCCTACCCCAAGGAGGAAGCCAAGATGGCGCAATATATATTACAGCTTATGAATATAGTAGCATTGAAATTTATGATGCAGAAACTTGGTCATTAATAGATTCAGATGCATTAAATGAGGGAGACGTGTATTCAAATACAGGTATTAATTCTGATTATGTATATATTAATTCAACGGGAGATATTTGGGTATTAACTGGACGAGATGATTTTATAAGTGCTCGAGACATAAGATGGAGCGTACCTTCAAAAAATGGACTGATGACAGGCAAGGAATTTTATACACCATCACAAAGTGGCAGATATATAAGAATAAGTGCATTTTATGATAATACAGAATATACCATATATGATTTATCAGATGGTAGTGTTGAAAAAACAACTACAACAATTGATGCTGGAGTTGATTCAACATGGTCTATATCAACATCAAATGGATTAAATATCACAAGCAATAACACTATTTTTGTGGAATGGAATCAAAACCCAGGTAGTGATCATGCAACATATGCAGGAGGTATAAATGGATATAAAGCAGATGTAGAATTTAGGTTATATGCTGATCGTGATTTAGTAATTCATTCAGATCAAAATGCATATGTTACAATAAATGATGTCACAGATGGAAC
>CAYQAE010000048.1:0-14664 GCA_964415445.1 uncultured archaeon
ATATATTTTGTTTAACAAATATATAAACTATGTGTTTAAAAAAATTTGAGGAGGAAAAAAATTGAGTACAAAACTTATTCTAGGGATAGTACTTTTGATCGCAGGCGGTGCCCTTATGGGGACAACAATGTATCTAGGGACATATATTGATGACGCATTAGATGAAGGTATAGAAGATGCGCGTTTACTCAATCCAGAAGAGATGAATGAGACAGAGGATGCAGATGAAGATGATTTCTACATTAGTTTTGATGACAAAAAGAGATATTTCTTGTACAATGTAACAAATACTACTGCTGATTCAAATGGTGAATTTGAATATGAAAAAATAGGACCAATTCGTTTGAATAAAACAAAACATCGTCTTGTTCTAAGTTCAAATGAAACTAAAAATACTGTAACTTTTGCTGATTTTGCAGTAAGTATAGAATACTATAATGAGACCTTCGAAGCAATGAAAGATCAAAATGTAACAATGTTTAATACGAACTGGTTTATATTCCATGCATTAAACGGAGAATATATGGTTGCTGCAGAGGCCCACTATAATATTTTAAATTCAACTAGTTTCGACCGAGCAACATGGAATATGTATATGGCATCTCAGATGGCCCCTATGGACTTAAATACTACCGATTTTGCAAGTATAACTACTGGTGCACAAAATATAACAGATCCTACAACATGCGGTTATCTTTACATGGTAGGACAAAATACTGCATTAGCACCTACAATTGCTGGCACACCATATGGTATGGGACTTACTATTGCAAATTTAACTACATTAAGTGTGTTTACATATAATGCAGTTGAAACTGCTTTAGTTGATGATGGTTTAAGTATGTATGCAACACACACTATCGATGAATGGCTTTTTGGATGGAATTCTGATATACTAGGAATGAAAGCACCTGGACTTTTAAGTTCCAAAACATATACTGATGCAGAAGTATTGGCAATGTCAGATACAGAAAGATATCAAGCAGATAACATGGATGTATGGAAAGTAAAAACAGGTGAAGGCAGCATTAAAAACGTAGGTAACGTAATTGAAATAGACGGAGTTAATGGATTATCATGGCAACCTCTAGTTGCAGCACAAGCAGAGTATAACTGGACAAACCTAACACACAAAAATGTCAAATGGGATACTGCATGGTGGCCAGGAGTAGAAAAAGATGATGAGCCTTTATATGTCTGGGATACTACATTAGGAAGAGGAGAACTAGATTATGTTGATGAAATCGAAATAAAAGGCATTGATACACTTCGATTTGGCCTAGAGGGTAAAAGAAATCTTACAGAAGGCATATTATATAGTACAGGGCAATTAGGTCTTTTATTATCAGGAAGCGATACAGTATATAATCCTTTCCATTATATAGGAACAGGACATGTTTATACAGATGTAGAGCCATTAACAGGAATAGCATTTAATGCAAGTAAATATTTTGATTTTGCAATTTATTCTCCATCGACGAACGAAACATATAGATCTTTTATTGTCCATGAATATGGAGCAATCGAAGACGATGATGCAGAAGATTTCAAAGATGAAGTATATGGAGCACAAGATCTAGCAGACAACGTACCAATGTATGGTATGATCGGCGGAGTAGGTATTATAGCCCTAGGTGCAGTAGTAATAGCTTTAGGCAAACGCTAAAAAAAACAAACCCCTTTTTTCTTTTTTTTAATTATTGCATTCTTCTTTCATATTCTGCAATGCGGGCTTCTCTTTGTTTTAATTCTTCTTCTTTTGATTTTAGAGCTTCTAAGAATTTAACCATTCGAGCCATTTGATCATTGAATTTAGAAAAAACATCATGCATTTTTATTGCAGTATTTTTTAGGTCAGTAGTTGATTCATCTACTTTAGCAGCTACTGTTTGTGATAATGACTTTAAGGATTGATCTGAAATTCCTGCACCACCAGCTGCTGCTACTTTTGGTAATTGCTCACGCAAAACTTGAGTAATAGTAGTTTCATAATTTTTTATAGTTTCAAGTTGATCTTGCATTGAATTTAGAAATCCAGCTAGCTCTTGTTTTAGATCCCCAGCTCCGGTTTGTTGTGAAAAACTAGCAAGAGATTTTACTTCTTGGGTTAAAGTTTGAAGATAGTTATATAAATTATTAGATAAATCTTTTAATTCAATTGAAGCTACATCTACTTTTTCTGCTGCTTCCACTACTTCGGGAGCTTTAGATAATTTTTCTAAAGCTTTTCCTACTTCTTCCTCTAAAATTAAAGGCATAGTCTCTCCTAAAATTTGTTGAACATCATTTAGTAAATTCTGAGTAAATTGTTCTTTAAATACACCTTGAGTAAATATTTCAGAAGTCTGCTGGCCTATTTTTTCTGCAAGATCATCAAATTTAGAACTATCAAAACCACCTGAAGCTTTAGATAAATCTTTACTCAACTTCGAGATATTATTACTTAAATTTTCATATTCTTCCTTAATAAACTTAAAAACTCTATCTCCTGACTTTAGAGAATCTTCAAATTTACCTCTAACTCCTTCTAATTTCTTTTCAATATCAGTGAAAAATTTAGTTCTATCATCAATTAGCTCCATACTTTTACTTATAGATCCTTCCATTTTTTGTTCCATTGCCTCAGAAGTTTCACGTATACGACCCAACTCTTCTTTTGCTTGTTTTTTGAAATTATCAATTTCTTTAGTAAGTCTATCTGCTACATTAACTAAATTAGCATCTACAGAATCAAGTGAGCCTAAACTTCGCTTAAGAGTAGATAATTCATTTAATAGATACATTGTAGACTGATCAATATTACCTTTTTGTGAAAATCCTAAACCCATCTTTATACACCAACATTTATTTTATCCCTTCAATATAAAAAAATAACGCTTTTTTTATTATCTTCAAAATGGCATAGTCTTCATTTTTGTCCACTTCAAAAGTTGTCTAACATAACTTTTCATATTATCAGACTCATATGCTGCAATCTGCAAATCTGCAGGTGATTCTTTATGAAGTACCATATTATGAATAGGTTCCATTATTCGTTTATCAACTCCAAACTCTTCAATTTCGTCTTCTATATAAATAAGTAAACTTTTTATAGCATCTACTGCCAAAACTTTCTCTTTTGATTTTTTTGGATTTTGCCAATGGATTGAAAATTCATCACCACGTTTTAGATATCTTACATTATTATCAGTGAAAAAATTAGCTTCTAGACCAGAAAATAAAGCTTGTTTACGATTATGTTTGATAATTTCAGAATTTATAGCTGGTGGAGGTTTATTTAGAGCATTAAATTTTTTCCCTTTAAGTGCTATAGCTTCTAATAGTACTACAAATGCTAAAGAAAGTTCAATTGATGTTTGAGTATCAAAAAGACGTACTTCAACTGTTGGTTTACCTTCTGAAGCATAGGGAGTTACGTCCCAAAATCTAGGATTTCCACCATATTTTTGCAAAAGGGATGATTCGGTGTAATTTAGAAGAGATTTACAGGCGACTCGTCTAGCATATTTTATATGATGACTTCTAAAACATCTTAAACTTTTAAATCCAGCTATGCGAGATTCATAAATCGGAGAATTGGCACTCAACGCAATAAGTTCAGGAGTAAATTCTCTTATTAAATTGTGAACTCTTGCTTGTTCTTTGTAGCTACCTATTCCAATATGATGATGTTCACCAAAATTTTCGTTTTCATGAGAAGGACTAACAGGATTTAGGCCAGTAGCAATTAAAGATAGGTTTATTTCTTCTGCTGCTTCCATTGAAACATCTCGCAAAATAGGAAGACCTTCTATAATCTGATCTAGATCATCACTAATACCTGTTCGATATTCTAGTTGAGTATCATAAAAATCTTTGAGAATAAATTCATGCCAACTACCTTTAACTCTGGCTAACACATCTCTGACATTTTTCCTTAAAATCCCACTTTCAGGATCTACAACCTGCAGTTCTTGTTCTATTCCATGAGAAAATTTGACGCCCAATTAGATCATCTAAGAGTTATATTGCACCAGGTAGTTGAACGTCATCTGCATCTATATCATTTAGCTTTAATTTAACACGAAAAGTTCTTCCTTCTTTTATTTTTAAAAGTTTTCCCTGATCGACTCCTCTATTTACTGCTTCGCCTACCCTTCTTCTATCATAATTTGATAAAATTCTCTGAAGATCAGCCTGCAAAATTCCTCTATCTCCATAAGGCTTTAATACTTCTTTCGCTCTATCTAAAATTTCATCTATCAAAGAAGAATCATCATCATAATCTGAAGATGTATTAGAGGAGTAATCAGAAGTGTATTTAGGCCTATGTGGACTTTCGTGATACTTAGTAGCACTTTGAGATGGTATCTGTGTTTTATAAGATTGTTCTTCAAATTTTTGAATATCCAAAATATCATCATATCGCTTTTTCCAAATTTCAGCTTGACTTTTCCATCTCTCGATCAACTCTGAAGTATGTTCCATATCCTCCTTTAATTGGTCATTTTCTTCTTTTAGGGATTGATTTTCTTTTTTCAATTCAAAAATTCTATCCTTCAGTTCTTTTACTTCTGTATGGATGTATGATTCCAAGAATGGTTTACGAAAGTAATCTGAATTATACTTTTTCTTATCAATTCTATCCTCATGATTTTTTTCATTTTCAGAATTCAACTTAAAATCACGCCAATATTTTGTGGCAAGTCCGGCATATAAAACTTACTTTTAATTATAATATAAAACTTAATCAATGTTTTGCAAAAACTTGCATATAAGTTAAAAATTCAAAATATTAAATTAAAAAAAATCAATTATATATCAACATTTGCATACATACTTAGATAATAATCAAAAAAATTAACAATTTGATTTTTTAAAGAAAAGAAATCTAAATATTAAAAATCAGTTTTAAATGGAAAAACTTCTATACCTTTTTTAGATATTTTTAGAGAATACATCCCTTCATAATGTTCTGTATCTCGCATTTTAATTACTTCTAATGATCTTACTCTTTTTAAATCCTTTTTTTGATAATATAAATATATAATACCATCGACCAAAGTCTCTTCATAAATAGCATGGGCTGCATTTTCTTTTTGAGTTTGTGTCAAAAATAAAGATGTACAACCATGGGAATTTAGAAGATCTTTAAGGTAAAGTACTACTTCACGCATTTCAAAACTTGAATGTGCAAAACTAGTCAATGCAGACAAAGAGTCAATTACTACGCGTTTAGCTCCGATAGTTTCTACTGCATGTTCAATAACTGTCTCTATGGTTCGAAAATTAAACATAAATTCATCTAAATGTTTTGCTCTATATGTACCTTCACTCTTTACTGGTTCTAAAGAGACTATACTAAGTTTAGATTCTTTATCTAGTTTATCTATATCCCAATTTAGTGCTCTAAAATGTTGCTTTATTCTATCTGTTGTCTCTTCAAAAGAAATATATAAGCCAGGATCATCTTCTTCAATTGCTCCATTATATAAATATTGCATACCTAAAATAGATTTTCCTGTTCCAGGTGCTCCGCTTATTAAAACTGAATCTCCCTTTACAATACCGCCTGCAATCAAACTATCTAAACCACTAATACCTGTTTTTACTCTTTCCATATTTCTAAATCTCCATTAAATCTTTCTATTAGAAAATAAACTTCTAATATTGATTTAAAAGTGAAACAATCTTATCTTTTGTTGATAAAATATTATTGCGAATTACTCTCAATTCAGTAGATGGCAATAAAGTCAATACTAATAATGCTCTTTTTCCAGCACCTATACATAAAATTTTTGATTTATCAGATTCAACTAGAATTTGTGAAATTTTACCTTTATCTAACTCTAAAATTGCAGTTTCAGCTGCACCCATCATAGTGGCTGTCATTGCTGCAAATGTTTCTGCATCTAATTCATTTGCCATATTAGCTGTAATTAGCAATCCATCTCTCGATACTACTGCTGATGCATCTATATTATTATCAAAATTTAAATCATCTAATAATGTATTTAATTGATCTTTAATTGAATTGCTCATTACATCACCTAAATATTTGATCTAATATAAACTGTAAAACGTTATCAAGGTTTTCTTTTTTCAAAGCAGAAGATCCAATAACAGATATATCTTCGTCAATATCTAATTTTGATTTGATTTCATCAGTATTTAGAGCATTAGCTAAATCTTGTTTATTTGCAACTACTACCAGGGGTATGTTTGTATTTATAAAATTATTAATAAGTTCATTAGCCCTTGCAAAACTATCAGGACTAGTACTATCAACCACTAATATTATACCTGAAGCTTCACTTGCTAATCTCTTTAGGATAGGATCAAATCTCTTTTGGCCAGGTGTCCCAAATAAATCAACAGAATATCCTTTATAATCAATGTGTCCATGATCAAGGGCGACTGTAGTTTGTTCACGGTTAACTGAAATTGCTTTTGTAGATAAAGCATGTATTATAGTCGTTTTTCCTGCATAATAGGGACCAGTGACTACAATCTTAGGAACATATAATCTAATACCTGTCTCAACTAATTTATATGGCATATTATTAGATTTAATAGACTTACCCGCTACCTTTGAAATATTAATCATTTCATTGCCTACTAACTTTTTACGATGTAACTTTAAATCAATAATATAATCAAATAAATTTCTCAAAGCATTAATTTCTGATGAATCTTCATCCCAAGTTGTAAATAAAAAAAGTGGTGCAAAATTATAAGTTTCAGCTAAATCTGAAACTCTTTTTATAAATGCACGAGCTAATGATGCACCTAATTTATCATAAAGCATAGTTAAAGAATCAAAAATAATAACATCAAAATCATGAGCTTCTACTAAAGAATTTAATTTATTATAAATTTTTTTAGTGTCTTGAGGATCATCGATGCAATCAAAGGTTGAACTTAAACACATCAGACCGCTAAAACTATCCAAAATATAGACATTTTCAATACCATATTTAGATAGGTTCCCTTGGACTAGTGATGGATTCTTATTATTTACGACATAAAGTATCTTTAGATCTTCTTGTTGGCGAAGTAGATGAAGATGAAATTCAACTAGATCTATTCCCGGATCTGAATTTAATAAAGCAGCAGATCCCCTCTTTATACCTCCATCCAAATAACTATCAATTTTTTCAACACCAGTTAAAATCATATAAAATCACATATTAATTAATTTCAACCCACATTCTTTTGAAATTAGAATCTCTTAGACTTTTTATACTAAGTTTATATTTTTGTTTTTCACTTTTAAATTGGATAAAACCATCAGAGAATTGTTTAATAGTATTTACAGAAGCATCGTCCTGCATACCATCTTCTACTACAAATAAACTTACAATTCCAATCTGTCTCAACCATCCTGTAACTACATGCAAGAATCTACCCAAAGTAATTCTACTATTATATAAAAAGAAAGTAGAAATAGAATCTAAAATAAATTTAACAGGTTTTTTCTTTCCTGAAAATTTCTGAAATACTTGTCTCAAAGCTATACTTAAATCATTCAAATCAGCAGGACCAGCTGTAAAATTAACATTTTCTGGGAGATTTTCATCACGAATTGAACTCAAAAGTGCAGAGTAACAATCAATTACTAAAAAATTATCATTAGGAAATTTAATATTAGAATTTAATCTCTGAAGCTTATTTTGAATTTGCTCATATGTTTCATTAGTTGTAACATAAATCGCCATCTCGTCGTTTAAAATCGCATTTACAACAAATTTTGAAATGAATTGAGACTTACCTGACATTGGGGGACCGTATAATATAATATTTGACCCCACAGAAAATCCGCCTTCTGTAATATCATCAATCTTTTCAATACCAGAAGATATTTTCACTTATTTTACACCTAATATATTAAACTAGCTCTAATTTTTTTATAAGTTTCTAATTATTCAAAAATAATAAAAATTAACGTATTACTTTCATCAAGGTTCTGGGGACATCTAAATAATCATCAACATATGCATAATTTCCTTGACCCAAATTAGCTAAATCTTTACATAATTTTATGTCCTTAGATGATGTTGATTGGACTCGAATTACATGAAGTTTTCTAAATTTTTTAGCTATAGGTTTGGGATCTTCACCAATATTAGAAGAACCGTCACTAATTAATACCGCCCACTTATCAGGTGATCGAATCTTTTGAAGTTCCCTATGTGCTACTTCTAATCCTGAAGTGATGTTAGTATAACCTACTGGGGTAAGTTCTAAAATATCACGAATAATACTCTCTATGCTTTTATTTGATCTAATTGCTTTGAGTATCTTTGCTTCGTTGCTGAAAGTTACAATAGAATAATCATCATATCTTAAATTATAAGCCAATACAGATACAGTAAGAGCTGCAGTTAATATTTTTTCTCGATACATACTTCCACTAGCATCTAATATTAAAACTCCAGCTCTTTTTCTTTGTAATTTTTCAATACCGACAATATTTTCTTTAGTTAAAAATTCATCTTCCATATAATTTTCAATTGTTGTCTCAACATCCATCTCAGAAACACTAGGATTAAATTGAACTTTTTTACGGATATCCCCATGAATGCCACGTCCTGCAATCTTTAGAGAGGATTTTATTATTGCTTTTGATGCTATTCTTTGAAAAATATTGCGAAGATCTGAAGGTATTTCTTTTCGAACAACATAATATAGAGAGGCTAAATTACTACCTTGATCCATCTGATGGGTAAAAAGATGTTTTACTTTGTCTTTATTATTCTTAAATACTTTAGATACTGCTTTTTTATTAGTTTGAGCTAGCCCAACTAGTGCAGTTAAATTTTCTTCTTCTAAGGCAGATTCAACTAGCCCTTTAATTTCATAATAGTCTAGACCTTCTGAAGTTCTTTTGAAATATTCTGTAGATTTTTGTCTTTCTTTAATATAGTATTGCATTAGTTTAGTATTAGAAGGCAATTTTCCAAAGATTACTTCTTTTTTTTCCGACTTAATTTTGTCATCAGGGTGCGGATACCCCTCTAACTTGGAAAAAGCTGCTGCACAATCTCAGAAATTACTTGCTCTTTAGATCTATCCACGCCATCGTGTAGTTCAATTTTCGTATTTAGTGCCATAATAGAAATATCTTGCCATAAATTTTGTGTTAGATCATTTTGAGATAATATTAATGAAGCAATATCTATTGCACCTCTAACAGAAGCCCCTCTTCTTATATCTGGATGTTCTCTTGTCCTTTGAGCAATATCCACAGCTTTTGAAATAATATCCTCATTGTCAGATTTTATATGGGATCTAACTATGTTAATTTCATCTTCCCTAGATTGGTAATCTAATTTCAACCATATAAATCGATCTTTTAGCGCTTCAGGTAGAGCAGTAGTTCCGATATATTCTGCTGGATTTTCAGTTGCAATTATCAAAAAATTACTATCTGCTTCAACTCGACCTAATTTAGGTAAAATTAGCTGCTTCTCATCCATAGCAGGCAAAAGTACATTTAATGTCCCTTCTGGCATTCTGTTCAATTCATTTATAAATAAAATACCACCTTTTTTCATTGCTCGAACTAGAGGACCTGCGATATAAGAATTCCAATTATATCCTTCTTTCATAACTAGGGGCGGATCAAAAAATCCTACCAATTTAGTTTCTGTAAAACGATCATCACCATCGACTCTAAAGAATGGTTGCTTAAAATGAGTAGCTATTGCTTTTCCGATAGTAGTTTTTCCTACACCTACTGTTCCTTCAATCAATATGTGTTTGTTACATAATTTTGCGGCTATTGCCTTTTTCAGATCATAATCTCTGCCTATAACCTTAAAATTTTCTTTAATCTCTTCAACTATATTTTCAATATCTTCTTTGATTTTTCTCAACTCCTAATCTACCCCATAAATTACCCTATAAAGATATTTTGAAAAAGGATTTTTATTTCCTAATTTTTGAAATTAAAGTCTCAAAACATATTTCTTTAAGTTTATCTATATTTTTACCTTCTTTACAAGAAATTTGAAACCCATCTATCTTAATTTCGTCTTTATTCTTAATTTTGTCAATTTTGTTAACTACAGAAAAGAGATCTTTGTTTAAAAATTCACTTAATTCATTATATAAATTTAGTTGATCCTCTATCGAGTAGATATCTTCTGTTGGATCAAATATAAAAATTATATGATCAGATAAATGTTTAAGTGCAGCAATTGATTTTAATTCAATTTTATTTCTATCTTTAATACTTCGATCTAAAAGTCCTGGTGTATCTATGCATTGTATTTGTAGATAATCTTTTTTCATATACCCTAAACTTATACCTTGGGTAGTGAAAGGATAGGGTTTTATTTTTGGCTCAGCTCCAGTTAAAAGCTTAAGAAGAGAAGATTTACCAACATTAGGAAAACCAGAAATAATAATGGTAGGAGTATCTAATTTTATGGTAGGAAATTGTTTAAATTTTCGATAAGTCTTTTTGAGAAAATCTAAATTATCTGAAATTTGATCAACTACAGAAGAAATTCTACCAATAAACTGACGTTTTATGGATGGATTTTTTTTAATTTTAGATAGATATTCTTTTTGGAGTTTTTTTACAGTCTTTGAAGCTTTTCTTACTCTATACGATGATTTTTTATATTCATCCGCATCAATAGTTGCCCTAAATAGATCTTGATAGAAATGATTTAGGGTACGTATAATTGGAAGGTTTGAGAGGATATTATCCAATCTAGAAGTTATTGTTTGAGATATCTTTTTTGCTTTTTTAACTTCAATTAATTCTTTTGGCATACCTTTTCTGAAATACAATTTTTTAGATTTTGAGATAGCTATATCTAATAGATCTTGAGCTATATCAACATGAACATGTTTGAAAATTAAAATCACCTACCTTTATTCCACAAAATTTGATCATCTTTTTTTATATTTAATACTCTATGATAAGGTATATGTGTTTCTCCATATTTTGATTTGTATGAGAAAAATGACTTACCTAAATCTATAATATCATAAGCTGAAATGATCTTTTTATCATCTTCTGCACCACGATGGATGAAAGTAATTTTCACATTATCTAGATTCTTTTCTGGATGCCACTTTAATTCGTTTAGTAGGTTTTTTGGATTCATATTTTTTAGCTACCTTATATGCTTTTTTGATATGTTCATTGCCATTATCTAAAACTATTCTGCTGTGGCCTGGAAGTAAGTTCTTAACATCTATTTTCTCAAGTTTAGATATTGACTTAATCATATCTTTCATATTGCCTCCCGCCAAATCTACTCGCCCAAATTGACCTTCTGCAAAAACAGTGTCTCCTGAAAAAAGTGTTTTTGTTGACTTATCATAAATACAAATACTCCCTTTTGTATGTCCTGGGGTATGAATTATCTTAAGCTCTCTTTTTCCTAATTTAAATTTATCATCTAAAACCAATACATTTAATTTTCTCTCTGGTTTTTTATATGAGAGAGTATATTTTGGATCAAAAGTCTCAATATATGGCGCATCAATTTTGTGGGCATAAATTTTTGATCCATTTAACTTCGGATCTCCACCAATATGATCAAAATGAGCATGGGTATTTAGAATTATATTAACTTTTTTAGGTGATATTCCATCATCTTTCATTCCCTCAATTAGGTATGTGATAAACTTACCAGTACCTGTATCTATCATAAGCGCGCTATCTTTCTCATCAATGACATACACATTTGAATCAAGACCTACCCCCTCATAATAGTAAATATTATCAAAAAGATGCATATAAATACCCCACCAAAACCTACAAATAAAATTTTCGCTAGGGTTATAAATCTCAGATTTAAGAAAATTATATGAAAAAAATATTACCCCTATTTTTTGTCGTTGTTTGTTTGGGATGCTTATCTGATGAAAATGAGAATAAAGAAATAGGTTGCTTATCCAAAGATCTATTATCTGGCGGATATGAAAATATTTTGATAGAAATTGATTATCAAAAATCTGCAAAATTAAATATATCTTCAATTACTTTCTTTAGAGATAAAGTATCTGAAATATGTCAAAAAAATGTTATAATATCTATAGATGATGAAATATCTGACGGAGATATTAAAGGCGAATATGAATCAGCTGATAAATTATGCAAACCTATCTCTGAAAAATATAGGGATTTTATAAGCAACGATACCACAATAGGATTATATATAATAGTAATAGAAGAAAAATACATTTCAAATGAAAATGTGATGGGAATAGCTTATCGATATGATTCTTTTGTAATATTTGATTATATTCTTGATGTTATAAATAACATCGGAGGAGATTTCTATGAAATATCAGCACAAAGACATATCCTCCTACATGAATTTGGACATATTTTAGGTTTGAGTAACTGGGATTCAGATGGAAATATGCATTGTAACAATTCAAATTGCGTTATGCACAAATATTTTCAAGTATATAGAAACTATTCTTATTTTATAGATGATGAACCTGATTTTTGTGATGAATGTTACCTAGAGATAGATGAGAAGAGAGGTTAAGATAAACAAAATTGAAAAAAGGATATTGAATAAACATTTTATTATCAAAATATGTGATTATTATGAAAATAGGGATACTTACAAGTGGTGGAGACGGACCTGGAATGAATTCATGCATCCGTTCTCTAGTTAGAGTAGGAATAAATAAAGGATTAGAAATTATAGGTATATATAAAGGATATTTTGGGATATTAACTGAACATTTTGAGAAATTACATCTTCGATCTGTTGCCAATATAATCCAAAGAGGTGGAACTATCTTAAAGACAGGCCGATGTCCTGAATTTAAAACTAAATCTGGAGTTCTAAAAGCTGCAGATATTTTGAAAAAACATAAATTTGATGGATTAATTGCAATAGGTGGAGATGGAACAATGCGTGGGCTAAAAGAGTTATCAGAAGTATGGAATGGGCAGATTATTGGAATTCCAGGCACAATTGATAATGATATTTATGGAACAGATTTCACTATAGGATATGATACAGCGGTAAATACTGCACTTAATGCAATTGATAAAATAAGAGATACTGCTGATGCATTTGAGAGATTCTTTTTAATTGAGGTAATGGGAAGAGATGCTGGGTTTATAGCATTAGATGTAGGTATAGCTGGCGGAGCTGAGGAGATAATGGTGCCAGAGACACCTACCAATTTGGAAGAAACTTGCACACTTCTTAGAAAAAATAAAGAAAAGGGAAAAAAGAGCAACATTATTATTGTTGCAGAAGGCGATGATGCAGGAGATGCTATGGAGATATCAAGGAAAATTAAAGATGAATTGGGTGACCAATATCGAGTTTCTGTGTTAGGTTATATTCAACGTGGAGGATCCCCTACTGCACGAGATCGAATTTTAGCTACAAGATTAGGAGCTTATGCGATAGATGCAATAGTAAATAAAGAAAATGGATTTATGGTCGGGGAGATTAATCAGAAAGTTTCAAAAGTTCCGTTTGAAGATACATGGAAAAAGAAAAAAGAAATAGATTATTGGATGCTAGATCTAGCTAAAATATTGGCAACATAGATTAATAATTTCTAGTTAGCATAAAATAAGTGAATAGAATATTCAAAAGTATAATTATTCCAATAACTAAAGCTAGTAATGCATTCATTTTGATCTAATATATGAATTATCAAAAATGTTTATAATATTAAATTTTTAAAAAATATGAATTTCTACCAACTAAAATAAAGATAATCACTTAATGTGTGAACATTTTCTGAAAAAACTGATAACATCAAAATATAATCCCCACCTTCTTCAAAGAAAACATTAGGAAGAGTTATCTCATTTTCATCTGAATCAAAATCCAGAGACAAGACTAAATCTTGATTTTCATTTTGTGCCCATACCATCACGTTATAACTTATTTTTTCATCAACTTGAGGTAAGTTCCATTTTATAAATAAATCATTTTCACGTCTTTCCCACTCTAAATTTTCAGGCGGATTTAATTCTTTTTTTGAATAATATACTACTTCAGAATGAACAACATAGTCAATTTTTCTAAATTCAAAAGTATAATCTCCTTCTGTTAGCTCTCCTTCTTCTTCAGTACCATATAAAATCCATCTACGTTTTTTATCTTGAGAATAAGGCTCAACTAAAAAATCCTTATCAAGTTGAAATTCCTCCCCATTAGGGCCCAAGACCTTAACTTCATCTATATCATAAAAAAAACAATCTTCCAAGCTACTGTGAGATCTATCACAACCTAAACAATTGACTTTCATTTCATATCCTCTGCCATAAGGAGAAATTTGTGTCAAAATTTGACATTTTGGTCTTAATTTTGAAATTAGAGGATTTTCTGATTCTTCTTTTGAATCAATTTCTTCTGGCTTGAGTTCTGGTTTTTCTTTTTTTTCGATTTTGATCTCTTTAATAGGAACTTTTCCTGCTCTTTTTACTTTCTTAGGTAGACAATCAATTATATTTTCTAATTTTAAACTAATATCTTGAATTTGCCTTTGGTTAAAAATAAAATAAGCTATAATTGACAAAAAAACTAATAATGTAAACACTAACGTAAATTCTTCTATTGCCATATTACCCACACAAAATATAGTTATTGCATAAACATTTATTTTTATCTTAAACTATTCAATATATCTATTAGTTATAGGCATTCTTCTGCCTGATCCAAATGCTTTTTTAGT
>CAYQAE010000049.1:0-14149 GCA_964415445.1 uncultured archaeon
TTTCCTGGATTTGGCTCTATCTTTGGGTGATATAAAAAATGCATGATATTGTAATAGTGTCGGGTATCCCTGGTGTGGGAAAAACTACGGTAGTTATGAAAGCACTTGATTTAATTAAGAATGAATATAAGATTGTAAATTATGGGAATTTTATGTTCGAACATGCTAAAGAGCAAAATTTGGTATCTAATCGAGATCAGATGCGAAAATTAAGTTCTGATGCTCAAAAAAATATTCAAATTAAAGCAGCAGAGGAGATACATACATTAGCAGAGAAAAATCCAATTTTAGTAGATACACATTGTAGTATAAAAACTCCAAAAGGTTATCTACCTGGTATGCCTAAATGGGTCCTAGATAAACTTAAGCCAACTAAAATTATTTTAGTTGAAGCTAAAGATAGTGAAATTGCACAAAGGAGAGCCACAGATAGTAGTAGAGAACGGGATCCTGATTCTGAAAAAAGTATTTCTGAACATCAACAAATAAATAGAAGTTTTTCTGCAGCATATTCTACTTTGTCTGCAGCAACAGTCTCAATTGTTGAAAATAATGATGGTGAAGTTGAGAGAGCGGCTGAAATATTGGCTGAGGTATTAAAATGAGTGTTTTAGATCCAATTTATAATTTGTTTAATTATTTATTTGGAGGTCTTTATGAGAGTTATCCTCCTAGAATTGTAATTATAGTTTTTGCATTAATTATTTCTCTTATTATTGTAACATGTTCAAAACTTTTAACTGATCAAGATCGTATTAAGTATATAAAAGATCAAATGTCTAAACATAAAACGCAGATGGCAGAAGCTAGAAAAAGTGGAAATTCTAGGGCATTAAGAAAATTAAAAGCAAAACAAAAACGTTTAATGAAACTCCAATCTGAAATGATGGGCCTTAGTATGAAACCACTTTTGGTATATAGTATTCCTCTTATGTTGTTTTTTTTATGGCTTAGAAACTTATATTCAGGTCAAGTTGTTATGAATTTACCTTTTGATTTTCCTTTTATAGGATTTTTTCACAGAGGAAATAATTTAGCTGATAATCAATTTGGATTTATTGCATGGTACTTTTTTTCAGTTTCAACCTGTCAGATGATTTTTAAAAAGGCAATAGGGGTGAGTTAGATGGTAAGAAAATCTCTAAGAACTAAATCAAAAATAAAAAAATTTACAAAAACACCTTCAAACAAAAATGTTATTCACTATAGAAATAAATCTCCAAAGACAGCAAAATGTGCGCTATGTGGTTTAAAATTAAGCGGTGTCTCAAAAGAAACAAAAAATAAATCAAAATCAAAAAAAACTGTATATAGGGCTTATGGTGGACATATATGCACAAAATGCTACACAAAAAAAATAAAAGATGAAGTTAGGGCTAAAACAGTATGAATGTATTAACTATAAGTGGAAAAGCCGGCAGTGGAAAAACTACAGTGAGTAGGCAATTATCTGAGAGATTAGGATTAATTTATGTATCTATGGGTAAGTTATTTAGAGAATTAGCTAAAGAGCGGGATATGGGGCTGGCTGAATTTTCAAAACATGCAGAAGATAATAAAGATATAGATCTTGAAATAGATAACAAACAAAAAAAATATGCAAAAGAGGGAAATGTATTAATTGAAGGTAGACTTTCTGCTCACTTTATAGATAATGCAGATTTAAAAGTATGGCTATCTGCATCATTAGAAGAGAGAGTAAAGCGTATTGTTGTTCGAGAAAATAGAAACCATAATGAAGTTTTAAATGAGACAAATTCAAGAGAGGAAAGTGAAAAAAAAAGATATTATAAATATTATCAAATGGACATTGATGATCTAACACTTTATGATATAGTTATAAATACTCAAAAGTGGAATGTGGAGCAAATAGTAGAGACAATTGAAAATTTATATCTTAAATTAGGAGGTAATTGATATGATTGAGATAGGACGAGTATGTACTAAAATAAGAGGGCGAAAAGCTGCAAAAAAATGTATAGTTGTAGATAATATTGATAAAAATTTTGTACTTATTACAGGCCCACCTGATCTAACAGGAATAAAACGAAAAAGATCTAATGTAAGTCATATTGAGCCAAGTGATAAAAAAATAAATATAAAAGCAGGTGCATCTGATACAGATGTAACTAAGGCGTTGGAAGAGGCGAAACTTTTGAATGAGTTCATCAGTTGAGGCTCTTTGGAACTTTAGGCGAGATGTGTATATAAAAAGTGAAGATACTACAGATAAGAAATATGGATCATACCCCAAAAAAAGGCCAATTTGGGAATACATAAAGAAAGGAGTAATAAATATAGATAAACCAAGAGGGCCTACATCTCATGAAGTTGTACATTGGGTAAAATCTATTTTAAGTATTAATAAAGCAGGCCATTCTGGAACACTTGATCCAAAGGTTTCAGGAGTTTTACCTGTAGCATTAGAGCATGCTACTAAAGTATTAGAATCTATTTTTGGAGCCAACAAAGAATATATTGCTGTAATGTATCTACATTCTAAAGTATCTAGAAAAAAACTAAAAGAAGTAGTAGATGAATTTGTAGGAGAAATTTATCAAAGGCCACCTGTGAAATCTGCTGTATCTCGCAGATTGAGAGTTAGAAAAATATACTATATTAAAATTTTAGGATATAAAGACAACGACGTGCTTTTGAAGATTGGATGTGAAGCTGGAACTTATATCAGAAAACTTCTTTTTGATATGGGTGAAGTATTAGGAGTAGGGGCAAATATGAGCGAACTTAGAAGAACTCGTGTTCTAAATTTTATAGAAGATGAAGCTTATAGTTTATATGATCTAAAAGATGCTTATGAATATTTTAAGCAAAATTCAGAAGAAGATGAACTTAGAAAAATTATCAAACCTCAAGAATATTTAGTTTCTCATCTGCCTAAAATTATAATTCGAGATAGCGCAGTTAGTGCAATATGCCATGGAGCATCCCTAGCCTCACAAGGTGTTTTGAAGATTGATAGCGGAATAGAAAAAAATGGAAATGTAGCAATTATGAGTCAAAAAGGTGAATTAATAGCTTTAGCTAAAAGTAATAGTTCTACAATGGGAATATTTTCATCAGATCATGGAATAGTTGCTAAGCCTTATAAGGTAATAATGGAGCGAGATATTTATCCTAAAAAGTGGAAGACAGAAAAAAAATAATTTTTTGCATAAATTTAAATATTACTGTTTTTCTACTCTAGATTATGGATCGTAAAAATTTAATTCGTCTAAGATCTACTGTGGCAAAATTTGTCTCTAAAAATCCTATTGGTTCTTTTTTGGCTGGGGTTTATCAGAGATCTAAGAATAAAGCTATATTTGATAAAACATCACAACTGCAAAAAATAGTCTCTGAATATATGAGTTATGGAAAAATAATCTCTTTTAACAATAGACAAAAGGATAAATTTGTGAAAAATTTCGATAAGAAAAAAGCAGTATTTATTCCGCATTGTCTTAGAAATGTAGACAAATGCAAAGGCCATTATGGTTCAGAGGGTTTGATTTGTAAAAATTGTGGAAGTTGTGATATAGGTAGGATGAAAAAAGAAGCTGAAGATAGAGATTATGATATTTTTGTGGTTCCTGGTCTTAGTATGGTAAAAAGAACTATTTCTACTAATAATTATAATATTTTAATTGGGGTTGCCTGCTACAATGAACTTTATATGGCAATGGAGATGTATGGAGAAAAGGGTGATAATGTGGCGATTCGAGTTATACCTCTTCTAAAAGATGGTTGTGTAAATACAGAAGTTGATATTTCTGAATTTATACAAGCACTAAAGAAATAATTATTATCTAAAAAATCTAATAAATCTTTCATATTCGCTATATCATTGGTGATTTATATGGATTTTAAATCAATGGTGCCAACTAAATTTTTCTTAACAAAGGGTAAAGGTGAGCATAAAGACAAATTGCAGTCTTTTGAGTTAGCACTTCGAGCCGCACAAATTGAAAAATATAATTTAGTTTCAGTATCAAGTATAATTCCTCCTAATTGCAAGCAAATTTCAATAGATGAGGGTGTGAAATGTTTACGTCCTGGTCAAATTGTATTTACGGTATTGAGCAAAAATGCCACAGATGAACCAAGAAGATTAATTGCAGCATCTGTAGGGGTTGCAATACCTTCTGAAGAATATAAATATGGATATTTAAGTGAATATCATTCTTTTGGGGTTTCAGAGGGAGAAACGGGTGATTATTCAGAAGATTTAGCTGCAACAATGCTAGCTACAACTTTAGGCTTAGAATTTGATCCAGATACGGCATATGATGAGAGAAGGGAAGTCTATAAGATGAGTGGGAAAATAATCAAAACTAAATCTATAACTCAATCTGCAATTGTAAATAAAAACGGGTTATGGACCACAGTATTGTCTGCTGCGGTATTTATATTATGATTTAGATAGTCGCTCAAGCACTGCTTTTATAATTATAGGCCAGGCGATGGTGGCATCTGCTATTACTTCTGCATACATCCCGGCCTCGTCTTCTGATTTAAATTTACCCCAAGAGATACCTTCAGAATATGTGCATCCAGATAGTCCTCCCCAATATACAGGTTCAGGACAAATTCTTATTCCATAGGTGAATTTTTTATCATAGGGGTCGTTATCTTGAATTTTTCTTTTTTTATCTCTTATTTTTTTTATTTCTTTGTCTTTAAGTTTGGGATTTATCCTAAAATATTCTAAATATGGACAAACCTGTTGTGCCCAATTTCTTGGAACTCCCCCACCAACTGTGAAAATTCCTATTTTTTTTGCATCAATTATTAGTTGTTTATATTTTTCTAAATCATCAAAAGGATTGAATACAATTTGTTTTTTTCCATTGGTTGTTTTTTTGTGATTGTATCTTGCAAAACTCATTCCAATTTCACTATCTGTGAAAGCTGGAATAAAAATTGGAACATTTTTATTATATGCTGATTTTAGAATTCCTCTTTTTTTTGTAGTTTTTGAAAAATTCTCTCCAAGCCATGTGCACAATTTATGTGAACATACAAAATCTTCATTTTCATGGGAATCTAAGATATTGTAAAATGTTTCTGTCATTTTATCAAAGTTTTCTTCTGCTTCTAGTGTATCATAGACTCTGTTAAACTGTTTAAGATAGAGATTTCTATCTGTGGAATTTTTTGGTACTTTAAAATGTTTTAATCCAATTGATTCAATGAAGCCATGTGAAATTAATGCACCTGTAGTTACTATGGCATTTACCATATTATTTTCTATCATATCACAAACTACTAAACTCATCTGGGCTATGGTCATAGCACCACTTAGTGTTAAAACTCTAAAACAATCTTTGTCTTTTGTCATTTTATATGCTATATCTGTAGCTTCTGAAAGTGTTCTTGCACCAAATGAAGAATATCCCATAGCAGATACTAAATTATCTATAGTTTTGTATTTATTTAGATCTATGGCTTTTAGAGGAATTAGTTTTTTATTATTTGTTGACTTTTCCATAGATAGAGGTATATCTAATATTCTAAAATAGGTTTCTGTTCGAATGAAAATAATTTTTTTATTAAATCCATCTTTTATTTGCAAGTATCAATATAGGTATTAGAGCTATAAATGAGGCAAATAGATTTAAGAGAATATCTTCTAGACTGAAATATCTGTATGGGATAAAATATTGTGCTATCTCAATTAAAAATCCATATAAGGATGCAGATATTGGGCCTATTAATTTTGGATATTTATCTAAAATATAGAGAGTTATAAGTATGGACAGTGTAAAATAGGCTATGAAGTGAGCATTTATACTTGAAGTTTTTGTGCCACCTTTTGTAGGTATAACTGATAATATAAATATGGCAATAATTAAGATTAGAGTTAAGATAAGATATAAATTATATTTTTTGAAAAAAAGGTTGAGAGATTTAATTGGGTTTTTCATATTAATCATTATACAGTGATTTCTCTTAACTTCTAGTAGGTCATTTTTTTCTCCTAGATATTCTGCAGCGGATAGTAAGTTTACTTTAATGTTTTTTTGCTATATTTAGTGCAGGTTTAAGTTTCTTTTTCCAGTTTTTATCTCTTAGGAAATGATGTAAGTTTGAACATCAGTATTTTCGATTATTTTTATGATATTTGGGATGGCTTGGCCTACGTAGAAGGGCATTGGACCATCTGATATTATCATTTTTGGATTTTCATCAATTATGTAGTTAGTTTGTTTATCTGTTGCAGGGCCTAAGATATCTGAGGTATGTAGGAATTTGAAATCTTCTTCAATTGTAGTTTGGATAACGTAACCAAATCTATCATTATCTCCGTGGATTTGTGGGGGTGAGAATTTTAGTTTAGTTTTTTTGAATTTGAATTCATTGTTATCTGCGAAGTTTATTTCTTTGGGTAGGTTATCTAGATTTTTTAAAAATTTCTTTGAGCGCATAGTTTGGCTTTTGTTTATGAATTCATTTGGATTTTTAAGGTATAGGGATTTATTTTCATAGATTTGGCATTCTTTTGGGTTGTGGTGGTCGAAGTGGTAGTGGGTGACTACTAATGCATCTGATTTTTTTGAGTATTCTTTTATAGTATTCCAATGTTTGAGAAGTCTATCAATTTCGATATTGTGTGGGGGAAGTGAATATCTCTTTGGGCTAAGGCTGTGGCAGGATCGATTAATATATTTATATCTTTAGTTTCTACAAATGTTGCCATACTTCGTGTGCCTAGGCTATCAAAAGATAGTGGGGTCACTTTCAATTTATTTGTCCTCAATTTTGAAAATATATATTAATTTTTTAAGACAATATTTGTATTTAATTAGTTTTTAACTATAAAAATAACTAACTACTCATCTTTCTCCATCTATCTTCTAAATCTTCTCTTTCAACCCAATCTAGGATATAATCTGTATATTTATCACCTGTTACTCCTGAATCTCTTCCTGTTATTTTGAATTTTCTCTCATACAATGCACAAATATCTAGGGCCATCTCTAATTTTTTTGCTCGATTAGGGTATCCAACATGTCTAAGAAGCATAGCAGATGCTTTAATCATAGAAGAGGGATCTGCAAATTTCGCTCTATCTTCTTTGACCATCCTTGGAGCACTTCCATGAATTGCTTCAAACATTGCCCATCTCTTTCCAATATTTGCACTACCAGCTGTTCCGACTCCACCTTGAATTTGTGCAGCCTCATCAGTTAATATGTCTCCATAAAGATTAGGTAGCACCATAACTTTGAATTTAGATCTTCTTTGAGGATCCAAAAGCTTTGCAGCCATAATATCAATATACCATTCTTCTAATTTAATATTTGAATATTTTTTTGCGATCTGTTTTGCCACTTTTGAAAATTTGCCATCTGTAGTTTTAACTACATTAGATTTTGTAACTACTGTAACATGATCTATTGAATTATTTTTGGCATATTCAAATCCTAATTTTATTATACGCTCAGCCCCCAGCTGTGTTATAACTTTAAAATCAAAACTTAGATCATCCCCTACATTAAACCCATTTGAACCTAAAATATAGGCACCTTCTGTATTTTCTCGAAAGAAAATCCAATCAATATTGTCTTTTGGAACTTTTACTGGTCTTATATTTGCAAATAGGTCTAATTCTCTTCGCATACAAACATTTGCACTCTCAATATTTGGCCATCTGTCTCCTTGTTGTGGAGTAGTAGTTGGACCTTTTAAAATAACATGACATTTTTTTATCTCATCTAGGACATCATCTGGAATTGCTTTTTTATGTTTTGCACGATTTTCAATTGTTAAGCCTTCAATTTCTCTAAATTCAACTTTTTTTGATTTAAGTTCATTTTCTAACATGTTCTTTAGAATTTTTTTTGCATGTTTTGTGATTTCAATTCCTATTCCGTCTCCTGGACATATTCCTATAATGATTTTATCTAATGATTTGTAATCAATCCATGACTTTTCATTCTTTAATCTATCAACTCGATTTAGTTGCTCCTCTACAATTTTTCCAAATTTATCTTTTGCATTATCTATTAGCTCTTTGTCCATCTCAATCACATATTTTGTATGTATTTGAAGTTTGAAAAAAAGACTTTTAATTTATGAAATATTTTTTTTATAGATTTAAATTCAAAAATCTTTTAAACAAAAAATTTTAATGAACGAAAACATTATATATGAAACCAACCACTATAATTTATCAAAAAAATTACAATTATCATTGCAAAGAGAAATTCTCTTTTTGTGCGGGAGATCATTAGGAGCATTCATTGCTCTTATGTGATGCGAATATGCGCATCAGCCATATTTTAGGATTATTTATATCTCCCAATCAAGCTGATCATGTGGTGGAGGAATGTTGGGCAATTTGAAAGAAAAATTAGATAAGATGACTCATAAAGTAGATGTTTTAACTGATATTGTGGAGCTTCAGCAGAGAAAATTAGAATCTCTATCAACTCTATCCAAGTATTTGTATCAAGTCTTGCAAGAGAATGGTTTGCATAAATTACTAATCTAAGATCTACATTCTTGGATTAAGTTCTGAATTGCTTCAAAAGTAGTTGCGGCTTGTGAATTTGAGACAATTATAATCGTCTCATTATGTTTTGAGACGAGCTCTACAATATTTATATCTTCACGCATAAGTTCTTTTATAATATAGGATATAACACCAGAGGTATTTGCTATATCATCTGGTGAGATTATTTTTATTGCAGAATATCCTCTATTTAGTTTATAATTGTTTTTTAAATTAATCTCTTCTAATAAGTCTTCATCTAATATCACAGTAAGATAGTCTGGGCTTCCTATTGCATAGATAAAATTTTCTTTGGATAATATTTTTAGAAGTTCTTTTTCGTTTTTTTTGAGTTGTAATATTACTACATCACTTTTTAATTCTATTTTTGATTTTGATACTATGCTCTTAATTTTAGCTAATTTTAGTTTAGTAATTTCGGTTCTTCTGATAATATTGACAATAGATTCAATTGAGGGAGATGTATCAAGTTTATTTTCAATTTTAGGGATAATTTGTCTAGCTATTGATCTATAATTTGCTATTTTGTTTGATATAGCATCTAGATAATTTGGATTTGATCTTAGAATTTTTCTAGTAAGTTGTGCCAAATCTGTCATTTTATATCTAATTGTTTTATATATATCATATTTATAATATTTTTGTTTTTTTTGTTCGAAAAAGTTAAAATTGTTTGATTTTCATATATTGATCATGGAAAAATTAAATGCAATTTTAGCTCTACAAGATGGAACAATAGTTGAAGGTAGGGGTTTTGGTGCAGAAAGTGAAACTTCAGCTGAATTTGTCTTTAATACTTCAATGAGTGGCTATGAAGAAGCATTAACTGATTCCTCATATAAAGGCCAAGTTTTGATGATGACATATCCCTTAATTGGTAATTATGGGGTAAGGGAGCAAGTTTTTGAATCTGAGAAAATTCAAGTTGAAGGTTTTGTAGTAAGGGAGAGATGTGAAAAATTCAGTCATTGGCAATCAAAATTAACTATAGATCAATTTTTAAAGAAATATAAAATACCTGGAATTGAAGAAGTAGATACGCGAGCATTAACTATTAAATTGCGAGACTATGGTGTTATGAATGCTTTTTTGAAAGTATCAAAGAACAAAATTGATAGAGATTATGCACTAAAAAAAGTGGAAGAGAGAGGCTCAATTTCTGATTATGAATTTTTATCTAAAGTTAGTGTTGAAGAACCTAAAGTTTATGCATCTAGGGGTAAATACAAAATAGCTATGATTGATACTGGCGTAAAATTAAGTATTATTAGAAATTTAAATTCAAGAGGGGCAGATGTAGTATTACTTCCATATAATAGTAGTGCAGATCAAGTAATGGAACATGAACCAGATGGACTTTTTATTCCAAATGGACCAGGGGACCCAAAAAAAGCTAAAGAACCTATTAATTTAGTAAAGAATGTGTATGAAGATTTACCCATTATGGGGATTTGTTTTGGAAATCAAATTGTATCTTTAGCCTTAGGTGGAGATACTTATAAATTAAAATTTGGACATCGCGGATCAAATCAACCTGTAAAGGACATAAAGAGAAATAGAACATATATTACTTCTCAAAACCATGGTTTTGCAGTATCTGAAGAATCATTGGAGGGTACTGGTCTTAAACCGATGTTAATTAATATTAATGATAGATCAATTGAAGGGGTAATTCATAAGGATCTACCAATAATGACTATGCAATTTCATCCTGAAGCTAGAGCTGGACCTATGGATACAGTATTTTTCTTTGATGAGATGTTAGATTTGTTGGAGGAAAAAAAATAATGCCAGCAAGAAAAGATATCAAAAAAGTATTAGTAATCGGCAGTGGGCCCATAGTAATAGGACAGGCTGCAGAATTTGACTATTCTGGCTCCCAAGCATGTAGGGCACTAAAAGAAGAGGGTTATACTACGGTGCTAGTAAATCATAATCCTGCAACAATTCAGACAGATCCTGATATTGCAAACGTTGTTTATTTAGAGCCAGTTGAACCTGAAATTGTAGCTGATATAATTAGAAAGGAAAAACCAGATGGAATTCTACCTACTATGGGAGGACAGACTGGTTTAAATATTGCAGAAAAATTACATAAGATGGGTGTTTTAGAAAAAGAGAATGTTGAAATGCTAGGCACCCCTATTGATACAATAGAGAAAGCTGAAGATCGTGAAGAATTTAAGCAATTGCTTCGAGAAATTGATGAACCAATGCCAGAATCTGAGACAGTTGAGACAGTTGAAGATGCAATAAAGATTGCAGAAAAGATTGGATATCCTGCAATAGTGCGTCCTGCATATACTTTGGGAGGAACAGGTGGAGGAGTAGCTTATAATCAAGATGAATTGAGAAATATTGCAAAACGAGGTCTACAAGCTAGTTTGATTGGACAAGTTTTAATTGAAGAATCAGTTTTAGGGTGGCATGAAATTGAATGGGAAGTTATGCGAGATGCCAATGACAATTGTAATGTAGTTTGTTCTATGGAGAATTTTGATCCGATGGGTGTACATACTGGTGATAGTATAGTTGTAGCTCCTATTCAGACTTTAAATGATGAAGAAATTCAAAAATCAAGATCAGTTGCAATAAAAATTATTCGAGCTTTAGGTGTTGAAGGCGGATGTAATATTCAACTTGCAGTAAACCCTGAAAATAAATTTGATTATAGAGTAATTGAAGTAAATCCGAGAGTGTCTAGATCTTCTGCTCTAGCTTCTAAAGCCACAGGTTATCCTATAGCTAGAATATCTGCAAAAGTAGCTTTAGGTCTAACTTTAGAAGAGATTGATAATGATGTCACAAAAGGGACAAAAGCATTTTTTGAACCAGCTCTAGATTATATAGTCTCAAAGATACCAAGATGGCCATTTGATAAATTTAAGTCTGCTGATAAAATAATTGGAACTCAGATGAAAGCAACAGGAGAAGTTATGGCAATAGGTAGGACTTTTGAAGAATCAATTCAAAAAGCAATTAGATCTTTAGATATTGGGAGATTTGGATTTGGCTCAGATGGAAAAGATAAGGTACTAGAGCCAAAGGAAAAATTAGAATTTTATCTTAGAAATCCAACTCACAAAAGAATTTTTGCAATTCATGAAGCATTGAGACAAGGCTATAGTATAGATAGAATTCATGATCTTACAAAGATAGATAAGTGGTTTTTAAATAAATTAAAGAACATTTACTTTCTTGAATGTGAGCTAAAAAAACTCAATTTAAATTCAAAAAATGTAGATAAAAAAATAATTCAAGCTAAAAAAACGGGTTTTTCAGATGTGCAGTTAGCTTATTTATTTGAGGTAGATGAACATAAAATTAGAGAGATTAGAAAAAAGCTAGTAAAGCCTACTTATAAAATGGTAGATACATGTGCTGCAGAATTTGAGGCAAAGACCCCCTATTATTATTCTACTTATGAAGATATAAGTGAAGTGCGAAAAAGTGACAAAAAAAAGGTCTTAATTATAGGTGGTGGTCCAATTAGGATAGGTCAAGGTATTGAGTTTGATTATTGCACTGTTCATGCAGTATTTGCTTTAAAAGAGCGTGGTATTGAATCTATAATTTTAAATAATAATCCTGAAACCGTAAGTACTGATTATGATACCGCTGACAAACTCTATTTTGAGCCAATTACCTATGAGGATGTAATGAATGTAGTGGATGCAGAAAAACCTGATGGAATTATGGTTCAATTTGGAGGACAAGCTCCTATTAATTTAGCTACAAGATTGAAAAATGCAGGAGTAAAAATATTGGGAACAGATCCAGAGAGCATTGATATTGCTGAAAATAGAAAAAAGTTTACTGAGATTTTAAATAAGCTTAAAATCCCACAAGCTGATTTTGGGACTGGTTTTACAGTTGAGGAAGCAAAAAAGATAGCAGATAGAATTGGATATCCTGTTTTAGTTCGACCTTCATATGTTTTGGGAGGTCGTGCTATGGAAATAGTTCAATCTGAAAAAGATTTAATTAGATATATGAAATCTGCAGCTAAAATTTCACCTGATCATCCTGTATTAATTGATAAATTTCTACAAGATACAATTGAGATAGATGTAGATGCAATATGCGATGGTGAGAATGTATTTATTGGAGGGGTGATGGAACATATTGAGCAAGCTGGAGTCCACTCTGGAGATAGTGCTTGTGTCCTACCTCCTCAAAAATTAAGTTCAAAAATTTTATCGGTTCTTATGGATTATACTGAAAAGTTAGCTTTAGATCTAAATACAATTGGTCTAATTAATATACAATATGCAGTTAGAGGCAATTCTATTTATATTTTAGAGGCTAATCCACGTGCTTCAAGGACTATTCCATTTGTGAGCAAATCTATAGGTATACCTCTCGCTAAAATAGCTACGAAGGTAATGTTAGGGGAGAAATTAAAAGATATAGGTCTTATTCATTATATTGAACCAAAGCATGTAGCAATAAAAGAAGTAATGTTTCCATTTTTGAAATTACCTGGAGTTGATCCAATATTAAGTCCAGAGATGAAATCAACAGGAGAGTCAATGGGAATTGACAATAATATGGGTATGGCATTTTACAAAGCTAGTTTAGGTGCAGGTACAAAACTTCCAATGGAAGGAACAATTTTCATCAGTGTAAAAGAAGATGATAAACCAAAAATTTATTTATATGTTAAAAAATTGATAGATTTAGGATTTGATATAATTGCCACAAAAGGTACTTATTTCTATCTTAAGAAGAAAGGATTAAAGCTTAAAAAAGTCTACAAAATTAGAGAAGGTCGTCCATCAATTTTAGATAAAGTTATAAATAATGAAATTGATTTTATTGTAAATACTCCATCTAAAGGTAGATTCCCACAGCGTGATGGATTTAAAATTAGAAGGGCTGCAGTTGAGATAAATATACCATATGTTACAACATTAGAAGCATTAGAAGCCGCAATTGAAGCAATAGGACAATTGAAAAAAGGTAAAATTAATATAGAATCAATTAATGAATATCATGCAAAGATAAAATGATTTAATTAAAATTTATATCTTTTCTCCTTAGTTGATAAATTAATGTCATTTCAAGGAGATTATATCCCATTGAGTGAATATGAAGTAAAACATAAAGCTTTGCGTTTTATTCTCTTTTTTATGCTTATATATCTTTTTATTTTTGCAATAAAAATGTTAGGAACAGGCCTAAAAAATTTAGGAGGAGGTTTTATTTATGAGTTTATTGCAAAATTGGATAATCCTCTAGCTGGTTTGTTTGCAGGAGTATTAGCTACTGCTTTAGTTCAAAGTAGTAGTTGCACAACTTCAATTGCTGTGGGTTTAGTTGCAGAAGGATTGATGCCTGTTGAGACTGCAATTCCTATTGTTATGGGTGCAAATATTGGAACTACTGTGACTAATTCATTAGTTGCCCTAGGCCAACTTCGAAGAAAAACTGAATTTGAAAAGGCTTTCTCAACAGCAATAGTTCATGATGTGTTTAATGTTCTTACAGTTTTGATTTTATTTCCTCTGCAAGTGGCGACAAATATTTTAGGAAAATCTGCAAATTTTTTGGCAGACAAATTTGAATCGATGGGTGGTTTAAAGATTAAAAGCCCAGTTGATCATATAATTAAACCGTTTTTAGATCCTTTGG
>CAYQAE010000050.1:0-13940 GCA_964415445.1 uncultured archaeon
AAAAAAGGTGAAACAAAAAAAGTTACCTTAACCCCCACAGAAGCTTATGGAAAGCGTGATAAAAAATTAACTACAACTGTTCCTCTAAAGCGCATAAAACAACAAAATGTAACTCCACAAGTAGGAATGTCAATACAAACAGAACAAGGCGTTGCTAGAATCAATAGTATTACAGGGGGAAGAGTTAGACTTGATTATAATCATCCCCTAGCTGGAAAAGAATTAGAATATGAAATTACAGTAGTAGAAAAAATTGAGGGAGATAAAAACAAATTAAAAGCAATAATTCAAACTCAAGCCCCGGGTCTAAAAGGAGAGACATATCAAACAATTTTTAATGAAAAAGAAGTAACAATTAAGCCAAAAAAGAATAATGTACCTATTGGACTCCAAACTGTGGCCAGAATAAAAGTATCAAGACTAGCCTTTGACTATATCGGTGTTGAAAAGTTAAGGTATGAAGAAGAATATACTAAAGATGAAGAAGATAAAAAATAATTATTTTTCTTTTTTCTTCTTAGAAATTCTTCTCAATTTTGCTTTAGACAATTTTTCTTTATTTAAACATTCAATTTCAAAATCGTTGTCAATTTCTACGACTTTACATTTATCTCCGGGAGAAAGCCCTTCAACAAAGCAAAGTTCTCTATTTGGACATCCATAAAACTTACATAATCTAGGATCATAAATAATATTAGCGCCTTCAATGGCTTGTTTTGAAGATATTAGCGCATTATAATCTGTTTCCTCTATTTCTACCACATTTGCTTCTCCTTCTTCATGTAATTTACATTGAAGTGTATGATCCATCACTTTTATTATTCTATAACGTCTTCCTTGCTCAACATTACCCATACATACCCGATAATATTTACAACCTACGCATTTATTATGATTTTTATAACTATAAAAAACAAGACCTTCTTTTGCTAGTTTTTTACCTACTAAAGTAATCATATGACACTTGTCTCCTTTGCTATTTCTTTTGCTTTTTTCTTATCTAAATTATGATGTTCCAAAATAGTATATCTTTGTGGTCTTATCTTTGTAGCATATAATAGTGCCTTAATAATATATTTATCAGGGATCCCCAACTCTTTAGCAGTAGTAGGCGCCCCTATTACACATAATACTTCCCTAATCTGCTCCCAATCGCCACCGTGTAAATACATCATCATAATTGATCCTACCGCAGTCTGTTCGCCATGTAGAGCATTTTCTTTATAAATCATGTCTAGTGCATGACTAAATTTGTGTTCAGATCCTGATGCTGGCCTACTTGATCCAGCAATAGCCATGGCAACGCCACTGCTAATTAAAGCTTTCACTATAGTTCTTATCCCTTTTTCAGATTTATTAGCTATTTTTTTTGCAGATTTTGTTACTAATTTTGCAGTCATAAGAGATAGAGCTCTGGAATAATCACTTACATATTCTCTCTTTACCTTTTTTGCTAGATCCCAATCTCTTATTGCAGTATATTTTGAGATAATATCTCCACATCCGGCTGATATAAATTTATATGGTGCTTTTGAAATTATATCCGAATCTGCAATTATAGCAATAGGAGTAGAAGCCAAAATAGATCCTGGTTTTTTAGATTTTATTGAAGCAAAAGGCGAAGCAATCCCATCGTGTGCTGCAGAGGTTGGAACACTGATAAAATTTTTATCTGATTCATGTGCAGCAACTTTTGCTACATCTATAACTGTCCCTCCACCAACTCCAATTACGTTAGTAGTTTTTGGAGATATTTTTTTCTTTACTAAATCAATGTTCTGTCTATCAGCTCTATTAATTTGTATAGAAGTAGCTTTGTAATTATTAGACTTAAGTTGTTCTTCTAAATCATTTGCTGCTATTTGATGAGTTTTCTCATCAGAAACAATTATAGAATTTGTAACATCTATTGCAGAATCAGGTAATGAACCTATTTCATCAATTATACCGGCACCAACATGAACTAATCGAGGTAAACGCATTATTTTTTTATCCAAAAAATAACCTCCCACAAATAAATAGTAAAAAGTGAATAATATAAATTTATGTAAACCAAGTTATTTTAGTAATTTAAATCAATATAACCTAAATTGATGAAATCTATGAATATAATTGATGATTTTTTCTATAAATATTATATTGAACCCATAAAAGAGGGTAGCGGTTATAATCCTGTTAATACAATAACTTATGGATTAATATTATGCGCAGCAATATATATTATTTATTTATTATTTAAAAAATTGGAAATAAATATAAATAGAGGGTTTTATTTGGCACTTATTCCCTTTATTTTTTTAGGATCCTCAACTAGTGCCTTAAAAGATCTTGCAAAAAAATCAAATTCAGAAGAACTTTCTTTTTATGACAGTTATTTATTTGTAACTCCTCCCATATATCTAATTTTTGGTGGATTGTTCTTCTTAGTTTTTTTAATCACTTTTTCAATTGAAAAAAAAATAAAATTGTCTTATGAATATATACTAGGTCTATGTGGTCTCCTTTTATGCATCCCAAACATTTATCTAATAATAAAACACATCGAGAGAATAGAAGCAATCTTTCTGATTTTTTCTTTTTTTATTATTAGTTCATTTATTTTCTATCTTTTTGCCTATTATTTTATGAAATCAACTTTTTCAAGTAAAAATTTGTATATAATTTTTGCACACCTTTTTGATGCAACTACCACTTTTGTAGGGATTCAATATTATGGATATTGGGAACAACATGTTGTTCCACAACTATTAATCGACATTTTTAACACTGCAGCTATAATGTATTTTTTAAAAGTAATAGTGTTAGTTCCTCTTATTATATACTTAGATAAAGAATTAAAAGAAGATAAAAACTTCTTAAATTTATTAAAATTATCAATATTTGTCTTAGGATTAGCCCCGGGTATAAGAAATGCATTAAGAATCTTTCTAAAAGGATAAAAAAATGATATAGAAAAAAATATATTTACCTAAAATTTTTTAAATAAATAAAATTAAGCTGATTTTACTTTTTATAAAATATCTATTTTCATAGATTTTTGAGGGTCTAAATTGGAAAAAACAGAAACTGGAACTACAACTGTCGGTGTAACTTATAAAAATGGAATAGTACTCGCAGCAGATAAGCGAGCTACTGCAGGTCATCTAATTGCTAGCAAGACTGCTAAAAAAATATATAAAATAGCTAACCATATTGGTATTACTACTGCCGGGGGTGTCGCTGATACTCAGAATCTTGTTTCTATTTTAAGAGCTGAAAGCGAGTTATTTAAACTTAAAACATCAGAAGATATCAAATTAAAAAGCATAGCAACTTTAACTTCAAACATACTACATTCAAATAGATTTTTTCCCCTTATTGCTCAAGTTCTCCTAGGTGGAGTTGATCCTTTAGGAACTCATGTTTTTATGCTAGATCCTTTTGGAGCACTAATTAAGGATGAATATTTAGCAACCGGTTCAGGTTCTCTTACTGCATATGGCGTATTAGAAGATGCATTTGATAGTAAAATGAATAAAAATCAAGCTAATCAACTAGCAATAAGAGCTGTTTTAGCTGCACAACAGAGAGACTCTGCTTCAGGTAATGGAGTTATGGTCGTTAATATCTCTAAAGATGGCTATGAAAAACTTTCAGATGAAGCTATTGAAAAATTTAGTAAATAATTAAGCACAGATTAATTTAAGGTGCAACTATGCAAGAAATTCTTCGTGAAATGAAAGATATTATTAAATCCAACCTTCCTGTTGGCGCCTCATTTACAAATGTTGTTTTTGAAGGTCCCGAGCTTGTAATTTATACACGTAATCCTGGCGCCTATATGGATAATGAAGACATTATTAAAAATTTAGCTAAAAAATGTCGCAAAAGAATAGTTATAAGGCCTGATCCTGAAATATTGACTGATGAACAATTTGCAGAGGATAAAATTCGCGAAATTGTTCCAGAAGATGCAGGTTTAACAAAATTATTTTTTGACCATTCTGTGGGAGAAGTAATAATAGAGGCTCAAAAACCTGGTTTGGTGATAGGTAAATCAGGTAAAACTCTCAGAGATATCACCCAATTTGCTAGATGGACTCCAAAAGTACTTAGAACATCTCCAATAAATATACAATTAGTTGATGTAATTAGAAATACCATAAAAAAATATGCTGACAAAAGAAAAAGTTTTTTGAGAAGAATAGGGAAAAACATATATCGAGAGAAAACAAAAAATGATGATTGGATACGTCTAACTTTCTTAGGGGGATGTAGAGAAGTAGGAAGGTCTTGTTATCTTCTACAAACACCAGAGAGTAAAATACTTCTAGATTGTGGAGTAAACGTGGCCAATGAAGAAAATGGATATCCCTATATCAATATGCCAGAAGTTAATCATATTGATGAAATTGATGCTGTAATAGTAACACATGCTCACCTAGATCATTCTGGCTTCATACCTTATCTTTTTAAATATGGATACGATGGGCCCGTGTATTCTACTCCAGCTACAAGAGACCTTATGGTTTTGTTGCAGCTAGATTATGTGGATATCTCTGAAAGAGAAAGAAAAACCTCACCCTTTTCAAAAAAAGATGTTAAAGAAGTTATTCTCCACAGTATGCCTCTAGATTATGGGGTAGTAACTGATATTTCTCCAGATGTAAGAATTACACTTCATAATGCTGGACATATGCTAGGTAGTTCTGTTGTTCATCTACATGTCGGAGATGGAAGATATAATTTTGCGTATACTGGGGATATGAATTTTGAAAATTCTACTTTATTTAAAAGAACTACATTCAGATTCCCGCGTCTAGAATCTCTTATAATAGAGAGTACTTATGGAGGACAAAATGATATACAACCTCAGAGGAAAGATGCAGAACAAAAAATTTGTGAAACGATTAACAAAACTCTCAAAAGAGGCGGATCTGTATTAATTCCTGTTTTAGCTGTTGGAAGATCTCAAGAAATTATGATAATATTAGAAAATTTAATGAGAAAAAATAAGATACCAAAAACTCCTGTTTATTTAGATGGGATGATTTGGGAAGCGACAGCAATACATACAACTTATCCAGAATATCTAAAGCCAGTACTTAAAGATAGAATATTTCACAAGGGTGAAAATCCATTTTTATCAGAAATATTTGAAAGAGTACCTTCACATGATAAAAGAATGCAAATTATTGATGGTGAACCTTCAATTGTTATGGCAACTTCAGGTATGATGGTTGGAGGGCCAGTACTGGAATATTTTAGAAATTGGGCCCCTTATAAGAAAAATTCACTTTCCTTTGTCAGCTACCAAGGTGAGGGTTCTTTAGGTAGGAAAATTCAAAAAGGGCGAAAAGAGGTTAAAATGGAAGGAGAAAGCGGAAAAAATGAGTTAATCAAGATAGAAATGGAAATAAATACTATTGAAGGTTTTTCTGGTCATGCAGATAGAAAACAACTCCTATATTATGTTGGGCAACTAAAACCAAGACCTGAAAAAATCTTAACTGTACATGGAGACTATAGGAAATGTATAGATCTTGCCCGTTCATTTAGAAGAACTTATAGAATAGATTCTTCTTCTCCACAAAATCTAGAAACTGTTAGATTTAGATAATTTCAAAAATCTGAATTTCCCCTCCATATTTTCACAAATGAAGGTGTTACTAAAAGCCTATCTTCTCCAATGCCTGCAATGTCCCCGCCTAATCCTTTACATGTGCCTTTTAATTGATCAATTGCTCTTTTAGCTTCTGCAGGGTTATTAGAAATGATTGGTTTTATATTTGAAATAACAATATTACCATTTTTTAATTCCTGTATTATATCTTGAATATTTTGTAAATTTCGCATGGCTATTGGTTTGACATAGACATTTTGAAAAGAATCTAACTTTGACTCATCAAAATAATCTTCTTCATATTCAACAACATTAGTATCTGGAGCATCGTCTGATTCTTTTTTTGAACTTCTTTTAGAAAAAAAATTAAAAATACCCATTTAATTCACCCAAAGTCTGATCTCATAAATTATATTGATAAAGTAGATATAAATAGATGATTACTCCTTTTTATATTTTTTGTTTAGCTATCACAAAAATAGGATTAATTATTTTTTCATGTTGACAATATAATAAACCTTTTTAATACAAATAATATAATGTGTAGATGAACCAATTTTTTACAAATGTGAAAACGATGTCTTCAGAACTAATTAATTCAGAAAAAAGCTTATCGGAAGTGGGAAGTAAACTTACAAAAGAAACTTCAAAAGACTTAGAAGGCCTTTTGAATAAAAAAATAAAATCTAAATTAGAAGAGATAAAAATTACTGAAATAAAAGAACTCGATAATGCTTTCAAACTAGATACTAAAGCAATTCAAATATATATGAGAATTGTAAAAGACATGAATGGGACCATAGCCTTTGTATTTCCTCGGGAAACTGCATCTGAATTAATAAAATATCTCCTAGAAGATGAGATTTCTAAAGACAATGAATTTTCAAATATGGAACTTTCTGCCCTAAAAGAAACTTGCAATATTTTTGCTGGCTCCTTTATCAATAATTTAGCTGAAATTCTAAATAACAACCCAATTTTATCTGTACCTAGTTTAGTATTTGTTACCCCCAAATCACTTACTAGTTTAATTTTAACTGGCGTTGATAAAAAAAGTCAGAAAGCTGTTTTTTTAAAAATCAATATTAAAATCGATAAAAAACCTATTAACTTTAGTATAATACTTCTTTTAGATCATGAGCCCCTTCAAGCATTATTAAAATTAAAAGAAAATTAAGAAAACTTAATCAAAGATAAAATTCCTTCTGATAAATTTACAATAGGTACTCGGCCCGGAGTAGGAGTTATTCCTAACTTACTTTGATATTGGGTTTGCGCTTGAAATGCTCCTGAATTAACTACAGCTGTACCTCTATAAAAACAATTACCATTGATATGAACATGTCCAGAATGAAATATATTTGGAATACTACCTATTACTAAATTATCAGTAGTTTCTGGAGCAATTGGTGTTTTCATTCCATAACTACAATTGAGATGTCTCATCTTAAGCTGTTGGATCATAATTTTTTCGGGTCTATTTATATCGGCACCTTTTGAAGTATTTAATAAAGTATCTAGACTCCTTCCATGATAAACTAATGTTTTTACACCATGTAAAGATATTAGTGAGGGATTGCCTATATTTTGTATATTATTTAATGAATATAAATCAGGGGCCAATTCTTTGGATATCTTAGGCTGCGGTTCTGCACGTCTAACTGCATCATGATTTCCAGGCGATACTATAATTTTCATGTCTTCTGGTATTTCTTCAAAAAGATGAGCTACATATTCATACTGTTCTGAAACATCGTAAATATCTAATTCTTTTTCTTGGCCAGGGTATATCCCTATTCCATCTATCAAATCTCCAGCTACTACAATATATTTTGTATGGTCTGCAAGATTTCTAAGTCTTTTTTTATCATTATTACCCTTTAGCCAATCTATAAATTTGAAAAAAACATCCTTTTGAAACATCTTAGATCCAGCGTGTATATCAGAAATCAATACCGCGTTTATATTCTCTTCTGGACCCCTCCATTCATTTATCATAGGAGATATTTCTAGTTTCTGAATTTTTGAGGTAAACCAATAATTTGAAGATCTTACTGTAACTTCTACTCCTATAATCTCATCCAATACTATTTTTTCAGCTAATTTAAAACTCTCTACTTGTTTTTTAGTTATAACTAGGTTTATTCTTGATGTTAAATCTTCAAGTAAAATAACAATATTTCCATTTTTTGTAATTCTTTTGTCGTAGACCATGCCTACTATTTTTGCTTTTTCCCACTCTTGCATCTCTCTTGCTTCTTTAATAGTTACAATCCCTCTAAAATCCATTCTTTCTTTAAAAATAGAACTCATTTTATCATATCGAGATTTAAAATAACTCATAAATGATTCAGGTGAACTTTCTACCCCCAGTTCATCAGAAGAATCTTCCAAAACATCAATATCAGAATCTATTTCTTCAAAAAATCTTCTTTTTTTAACTCTCACTTTTTGAGATTTCTTTTCGCCTAGTGTATTTTTTACTATATCTGGGGTAATTACAAGAGGGTTATTTTCATTTTTTGAAAGACCAAGAATAATTTCATTAACTTTTTCTTTTCCCTTATCTCTAAGAACATTAATTGCTTCTGGAGATAGTTGATATCCTTTATCCAAAAATAATTTTACAACATTTTCTTCCATCATACTAATGTCAGCTGCCGTGGTGATTTAATATGTGTAAAATCTGACAACCGACTATCTCTTTTTAAAATATTTATAAGTTTTGTAATAGGAACTGCAGTTTTAATTTCTTTAGTTCTACCTCTTCGACCTCTACTTAATATTTGAGTTTCAACTAAGCCCAAAGAACTTAATTCTGAAATGTGGTCAGATACTCGCCTCGAAGTAAGTCTTTCTATATCTAGATTATGTATTACTGAAGAATAAGTTAGATATACATCCCCGCTTGTAATAATTTTAGATTCTTCTTGCTCTAAAGAAAGAATACTAGCCAATATAACTTTTGTCTGTAGTGGAAGAGAATTTACAGCTTCTTCTATTTTATCAGTTTCAATCTTGACATATGCTTCTCTAACATCTTTTTCTGATATTGAAGATGCATTTCTTTTATCTGCTATCTCTGCAGAGATTCTTAATAAATCTAGAGCCCTGCGAGCATCTCCATGTTCTCTAGCAGCTAAAGCTGAACATAAAGAAACTACCAATTCATCTACTGTCTTTTCATTTAATCCTAATTTTACTCGTTGCCAGAGAATATCTTTCAATTGAATTGCATCATATGGTGGGAAAACTATTTCTTCTTGACTTAATGAAGATTTGACTCTAGCGTCTAGCTTTTCTCTAAAAGTTAAAATATTTGAAATACCAATCAAAGAAAGCTTAGAATTTTTCAAGTCTTGGTTAATTCTAGATAGATGATACAAAATATCATCATCTCCAACTTTTTTAACCAATTTATCAATCTCATCCAAAATTACAACCACACAGCCTTTATTAGCTTCTACAGCTTCAAAAAACTCTTCATAAACCTTATCAGTCGGCCATCCAGTCGGAGGAACTTCTTTACCTAAAAAAGTTGCCAATTTAGCCAAAACTCTATATCCTGTATCTACTAATTCACAATTAAGATACAAAACTTCAAAAGAAATATCTCTTAGTTTAGCTTTCTCTTTAATACACTCACAAACAAATCTAGAAACTAAAGTCTTACCTGTTCCGGTTTTCCCATATAAAAAAAGATTTGACGGTGTTTCTTGCTTTAAAGGTGCTACCAATATATCAAGAAGAGCTTTTATTTCTTTTTCTCTATGTGGCAATTCTTTCGGAGTAAAAGTATGTCTTAGAGCTTCTTTTGACTTAAAGATTGACTTTTTTGAAACAATATTATCTATAAGATGATCCAAAGTACTCTGCATTTATCCACCCTCACCAAACACTATTTTAAAATAGCATCCACAACTAAGTCTTAATTATAATGTTTTAAAAACGTTTTTATGACCACCGTGTCCTTCTTTTCTAATGGAAACAATAATAGTATTGGATTATTTTCAATGTATTTAATATTGATGTTAGCCATTAGAATAAAAACACTCTATTACTTCTCTTAAAAAGAGATTTAATTAGATATACTTTTTTATCAAAAATATTATTTCTTCTTTTATATGAAGGAAGCAATAATTTATTCTATTTAAAAAATGATGATCACAATCTGAAACAAAAGTTAATACTATAGTCTAAATTTAATACCTATTTTTTTTTTAAAATAGAAAGTTAATTAGTCATGAAGTATATATATTTTCATATTAACAAATATATGTTAAAAAATGAACTATTTCTTTTGCAGTGGAAAATAAGGGGACACACATTACATGAACTACTCCTTTAAAAAGGAATTTTCTGCGAGTCTATCACTGCTTCTACTTCGAGTGATGCTGTTTTTCACAGATTACCAAGAAATTCTTGGTAGCCCGTCCACATGGCATTTTGTGATAGGAAACGACACAGTATATTTATTGCACTATTTTTATCCCGATCAATGTTGTTTCCACAATCACATATATATTTTCTTTTATATAACGGCATATCTTGTATCTTTCCGCAAACACAACATGTCTTTGTCGTGCCTCGTTCGTTGATTTTTATTGTTCTCTTACCTAAAAGCTTAGCTTTGTAGGTTAGAAATCTAACAAAACGAGATAGATTACCTGTATTTTGCAAGGATTTATGAAGAGATTTTGCATATTTACTTTTTTTAGAACTTGCTAATTTTTTAGTTTCGAGTTTGCCAACTATGATAGTATTTGCTTTTGTATTCTCTATGATTTTTTTTGATGCTTTGTGTTGAAAATCCTTTGATTGATTAGAAATTTTTCTTTTTACCTTCTTGAGATTATTATTTAGCTGATTCCATTTATTACTAAATTTTTTACACCGATCTCGTCTACTGTGGAGCTCTTTTGTAGTTTTTCCCCAATATTTATCCGGTCTTTGGTTTTCAATTTCTATAAACCTACCCTTAGAATTTACTGCAGTATGTTTCATAACTCCTAAATCAAAAGCCTGATACATACCATTGTCTTTGTATTCTTTTTCAGTCTTTTCATAAGTAATAGACAAATAAAAATCTTCATCTTTTTTGTATATGCTTATTTGGTAAATTTTTTTGAATGTGAATTTATCAGGAATTTTGAAAATTAGCTTTAGCTTTGTGGGGTGGTAATGAGAAAGTTCAATATATCCTTTTCTATGCTTGAATCCGCTCTGGTTATAAACCATGGTAGTAAAATATTTCCTATTTTTGAATTTAGGTGCTTTAGCTAATTTATTTTCTCTTTTTTTAAGTGCAAAATAAGATTTGAAATCTGCATCTAAAGTTCTTAAAGTATATTGTAGTACTTTGCTATATACCCACTTATATTCAGAATATTTTTTCTTTAGTCTCGGTAGATCATTTTGCTGTTTTATGTAATTGACATGATATAGCTGAGTTTCAAATGCTTCTAGTCTTTCTTTCAATGCAAAATTATATATAAGTCTACATTTTTCTGATAGTGTTTCTAAAACTACTTTTTGTGCAATTGTTGGCTTAATCTTAATTTGCTGAGTTAACTGCATCTTTTTTTACCTTGGTTTTCTTAATATTATTCTAGTTGATAAAGTATCCATACAGGTTTAATGATTCAATTACTATATTTATTGCATATTTGTTAGATTAAGGGTATAAATAGTCTTTGATAGAGGGGATACTTAATAAAATAGGTTTCGCCTTTTATCTCTTGAGCTTTAATAAAGAGACTTCTTGACGCAAAAGTTAAAACTTGATGGTTAATTGTTTTATTGGTGGTTAACTTTGGCAGATAAAAAAACTAGGCATGAAACACGTCGGGTTGATGATTCAATAGATATAGTTGAAGATTTTAAAAAAACTGAATGGGCCGATGCAATGAGAGTAGCTCATGATCCAAACTATTTTGTGATTGAAGTAGGACAAACAATGCCTCCCAACAAAATAAGATATTTTTTGCGGGTAGTAGTTCCTCCTAGAATATCAAAAATAATGCTTAAGACTTGGAAAGACAATATCAAGATGTATGAAGAAAAATATGGAGAAATTGAAGTTTAATCAACTACAAACTTCTTTTCTTCTTTGGAATATATTACTCTTTTTGAATTATTTTTAAGTAAAAGATTTTTTATTTTTTTTAATCTCTCTTCTACTTGATTTTTGGTGATTTTAGGCATAAAAGCTCCATTTTTTTCTGCAGTAAATGAAGCTAAGACACTAGCAAGTAGAGCTGAATTTTCTATTTTTTTAGTTTTGATATATTCTGATAAAAATGCTCCATTCCAAGTATCTCCACAACCTGTGGTGTCTAAAACTTTACTATATACTGCAGGAACTTCTATATATTTTTGAAATTCTTTTAAATATAATATGGACCCTTTATTGCCTCTAGTGATTATGACAATTTTGGTTCCATATTTAGCTAAATTTTTTGCAGCTTTCCAAACATTTTTTTCACCACTCATAGAAATAGCTTCTTTTTCATTTGGAGTAATTATATTAAATCTTGATAACATTTTTTTTGCTATTTCGTGTCTGTAGAGCATATGCGGATCTAAAGACATTATAACTCCCTTTCTTTTTAATTTTAAAAATAAAGAATGTAGAACAGGAGAATTTGGACAAATATGAAAGCATTTAGCGCCTAGATAGTTTTTTGGAATGTCAGAAAGATTTAAGTCTGTAGATTTTCCCCATATTTCATTGATTTTTTTAAGATCAAAATTTCTATCATATGTCATTTCAAAACGAGTAGTTCTTCCTTCTACGACTTTAATGCCTTCTATGTCTACATTATGAGATAACAATTCTCCAAAGTAATCTTGAAAATCTTTTCCTACTTTAGAGACAATACCTACTTTTTGATTATTAAATGCTGCAGCACATGCAGCTGCACCAACTGCACCGCCAGCTATTGATTTAACGTAAGTTTTAGGAGATTTTATTGTGTCAATTGAAAGATTTCCTATCATTACAATATCCATAACTTTTCACAATTTGGTTTCAAACACAAATATTTTAATTAATTTATTTCCCTATAGTAAATATGGTCTCTCCGCCTAATTCAGGAAGTTTATGTATTAGATGTAAAGGGGCAAGAAATTTATGTGGTCGAAAGAAATGTTCTATTCTAGAAAAAGTTAAAGCCATATATCCAATTTTGCCTAAAATTGAAAAACAAGATATAAACGGTGCATCACCACCTAGTGTATTTGTAGGTAGATATGGTTACCCCAAAGTTAGATTAGGACCTCTTATTCCTCCATTTAGTGAAAATACAGAAGTTTTAGATGATCCTGAAAGTTGGCTTTCAAAATCTATTGATAAGATTATATCTTACAGATCATCTCTTATTAGATCATCTTTTGAATCTGATGTATATTCTGCCCCAAATCCTGATAAATTTTTAGTTGAAACTCAAGAGATATCTATGGCAGATAAATCAGTAGATATGGAAGTAATTTATCGAAAAAAACCAAAATTTAAGATGGTATTTTCAAGCTATTTCCAACCGCTTGGGCCATATGGCATTGTAGATAAAATGAAAATCACAGAAAATACCAAAATTGATAGAAAAACCGATTATTTAGTTTCAGATACTGATGTTAGGGCAGAAGACGCAACCATGGAATTATACAAAGGCGGTATAAAAGTAAACACAATAAGTAGAATTTTTTCCACTGGAATTTTAGGTCAAAAAAATACAAGAAAACTAGTTCCTACTCGTTGGAGTCTAACTGCAATTGATGATATTATATCCAAAAATTTAATCGATAAGATTAAGTATTTTCCAATTATTAATGATTTTGAAGTTTATCATTCTCATAGATTGGGTAATAATTTTTATATTCTTTTAATTCCTACTTTTTTTGGTTTTGAGAATTTAGAAGCTTGGTTTACTGGAAGTCTTTGGTCTCAAGGCAAAACTACTAATATAGTATCTGATTTTGAGACTGAAAAGGGCAGAAAAACTTATGCTTCTAACGTGACCGGTGCTTACTATAGTGCTCGTTTAGGTATTTGTGAAAATTTAGTTAGAAAAAGAAGACAGGCAAGGGCCATAGTATTTCGAGAAGTATATGATGATTATTTGGTACCCCTAGGTTGTTGGCAGATAAGAGAAAACTTACGTAACGCAATGAAATCTAATTTTTTAAAATTTAATACATTAGGAGAATCTCTAAATTATATAGCTACTAAATTAAAAATTCCAATTAGGCGGTGGTTAAAAAATAGCAAATTAATTGAATTATATAAGACACAATCTACTTTAGATCAGTTTATGTGAATCTAATTAAAAAACTAACAAAT
>CAYQAE010000051.1:0-8915 GCA_964415445.1 uncultured archaeon
ATAAATTTATATACATTTTTGTTATAAAATTGTATCTAAGTTCAAAAGTTAAGCTAGATTATTCTAAGATCCTATAAATTCAAACTTTTTTCATTAAGTTTTTCAGATCAATCTATATTAGACTCTCAAAATATTTTTTTCCCAAAGAATAATAATTAGATCATTATAGATTATAATACTTTATTAATTCATTATATCTATCTTTTGCTGAAATATAGTTTTTTCTATTTTTTTGAAGTGAATTATGACTTCTAAACATCTTATTTTTCATACTTTCTTTTTGCATATCAAGTTTTCTTAATTCACTTATTTTTTTGAGATCTTCTTGCATGGCATTGTTTATTTTTTTGAGATCTATCTTTTCTCCACAAACACATCTTTTAAAATTATGAAGCTCTTGATTGTTCAAAAAACTTTTTCTAAAATTTAATAATGCTTGAATTCTATATATTTCGGTTCTTTCATTTAATTTATCATCTGTTATTCCTAATTTTGCTTTTAGGATATCTAGGAGTCTCTCTGAATTTTTTTCTAAATCTTTATCTTCATCTATTTCAAAACCAATATTGCATTCTTCTATTATTTTATTCATATCTTCTATTAAATTATTTTTGGCAATGTTAATTTCTTCCTTTGGTTTTTTTAATACCTTATCAACTTTAGATTTCTTTGCTAAATAAATGTGGTTTTGTATTCGAACTCTATTTTTAATCTCTTTCTCAACATCTCCACCAAAATTGCTTACACTTTCCCAAATTTTTTCCATCGTATTTAGATATGAATTTTTGAGTTTTGTTTTTTTAAGACTATCAATTTTTGTATTTTTCCATTCGTTATATAATTCTAGTTCTAATAAAGGTAATAATAATTTATAATTAATTTTATCTTGTTCAATTAAATCTCGTAATACTATTGGCAAATCCAAAAGAGAATAAAGTTTTTCATAATGATTTGCTTTTTGTTGATCTTTGTTTGCAATATCATAAATACTTTTGTTTGTTTTTTTTATTTCATAATCAATAATTCTTGCTAACTCTATTGGATTTAGTCCATGCTTCTCCTCATTATATTCTATATAATGTTTAATTGCTTGATCTTCAGAGATATCTACGACTATACATGGCATTGTGGGGCAACCCATAGATTTAAGTGCTAAAAATCGCCTATCTCCCGATATTATATCATATTTGTCCTCTTTTTTTCTAACAATTAGTGGTTCAACAATACCAGTTTCAGTTATTGTCTTCACTAATGAAGTAACTTCAATTCTATTTTTTTGACTACTTACATTATATTCTGGTATATTTAAATCCCCTGCATCTATTTCTTCTACTTCCATCTTTATCTCTTATTTTTTTTGTTTTATAATACAAATATTTGTAAATAAAATAGCTCGAAATTTATATAAATATTTATATGAAATTAGATGTTTCCTAACAAAAAAATTAAAAGAAAAATAAAATTAATTTTTATTCTATTTTTATTGTCAACAGCATCTTCAAATGTTCTTTGTAGGGCACGGTGATATTTAATTTGTTATAAACTATAATATTTTAGAATAATATTTATCTCTATCAAAAAAACTTTCATCTGTAGGATAAATTTTATAAACTAAAAAAGCAAGATTAGCTATGAGGTGATCTAGATGGCTAAAAAACCTTATGTAGATCCAGATACATGTACAGGATGTGAATTATGTGTCGATACTTGTCCAGATGTTTTTGAATTAAATGATAGTGGGGTAGCTGAAGTAGTAAATCCTAGTGGGGATTCAGAAGAAAATATACAAGAAGCTATAGCTAATTGTCCAGTTGAAGCAATATCTTGGAAGGAATAATCCTAAAATGAATTCTAATTTTATCAATGAGATTAAGAGAGTCCAAAAATCATTAATTAAAGAGGATATAAATAATAGATTAAGTGAATTTGAATCTTTCAGTTCTAAAGATATTAAATCATGGTTTTCAGAATTATGTTTTTGTATCTTGACTGCAAATTCAAAAGCAAAGACTGCTATTGAAATTCAACAAGAGTTAGGTCCTGATGGTTTTTGTGAATGTGAGAAAGACGAGGTAAAAAACTGTATCATAAAGAATAAACATAGATTTCACAACAACAAATCAAAATATATAGTTGAAGCTCGAAAATATATTGATATTAAGTCGATTATAGAAGATATTATAAATGAAGAAGGCGAAATAGAAGCTAGAGAATGGATAGTAAAGCATATAAAAGGTATAGGATATAAGGAAGCTTCCCATTTTCTCAGAAATGTAGGATATAAAAATTATGCTATTTTGGATCGCCATATTCTAAATTTAATGTATGAAAATGGTTATATATATGAAATTCCAAAGACTTTATCTAAAAAAAGATATCTAGATATTGAAAGTAAGTTTAAAACTATAGCAGATGAATTGTCTATGTCTGCTGCTGAATTAGATCTTTATATGTGGTATCTCAAAACTGGAGAAGTTTTGAAATAAATTTAGTTTATTTCAGATATATCTAATCCTCTGCCTGGTTTCCCATCATATCTTTTTATTATTTCTTTGTTTTCAAAAACTAAAACGGTAGGAACTATGTTGATATCAAAATCATCCCATGCCTTATCATTATAGTTGTCTATGGCTACCATAGCATATCCTGATTTGTTATCAAATTTATCTTCAAATTTCGGACAAAATTTTTTGCAAAATGGGCAAGCTGACATATAAAATGCAGCAATTACTTTTTCATCACCTAAGTCTGATCTAAATTCGTCTCCATTTTTGTATTTTTTCATAATTTATCTTTGCAATAAGCTTTTTAAAAAAGCTTCACTCAGTTTTTTGTGAATTTAATGATTGAAACTTTTAATTTAACCAAAAAATTTGGAGATTTAGTTGCAGTAGATTCAGTTAATTTAAAAATTAATAAAGGAGAAATATTTGGATTATTGGGTCCTAATGGAGCAGGAAAAACTACAACTATTTCTATGCTCTCGGTTTTGATACCTCCTACAGAAGGCAATGCTATTGTTGGTGGATTTGATATTACAAAAAACAGTCTAGATGTGAGAAAATCAATAGGTATAGTTTTTCAAAGTCCTAGTGTTGATGATCTACTTTCAGGTTTTCAAAATTTAGAGTTACATGGTCTTTTATATGGTATGGACAAAAAAACAAGGAGAAATAGAATTGATGAAGTTCTAAAGTTAGTTGAACTCCAAAATAGAGCTGATGATTCTGTAAAAAATTATTCTGGTGGCATGCGAAAACGAATTGAAATTGCAAGAGGTCTTATGCACCATCCAAAGATTCTATTTTTAGATGAACCAACTGTGGGCCTAGATCCACAAACTCGTGAACATATCTGGGATTATATACAAAAACTTGTCAAAGAAGAAAATATTACTGTTCTATTGACTACTCATTATATGGAAGAGGCAGAATTTTTATGTGATAGGGTAGGAATAATTGATTATGGTAAATTGATTGCTATAGATTCTCCTAAAAATTTGAAATCTAAATTGGGTGTTTCTGATTTTTTGTATCTTGAGACAGATGAAGATTTAAATAAACTTCAAAAACTGGATTTTGTAGAGGAAATTTCAAAAGATAAAGGTTCTTTTTTGGTAAAAATTAAAGATGCACAAAAAAACCTTCAAAAACTACTTGCCCAAATTAATAACCTAAAATCAATTGAAGTTAGAAAAAGGACTTTAAATGACGTATTTATTCATTATACTGGTAGAGGATTAAGAGATGAACAAGGAAATGATTCAATTGCCCAAAGAATTATGAATCAACGTAGTGGTAGATGATGTCTGAATTAAAAGGAATTTATGCTGTTTGGTATCGTGAATTTTTGGTTTTCTTCAGAGAAAAAGAGAGATTAATTTCAACCACTATTACTCCTATTTTGTGGCTTTTAGTGTTGGGCTTTGGTCTTGGAACATCTGTAGAATTAGAGGAGGGAACAGAATATAGTGAATTTTTATTTCCGGGTATAATTGCTATGAATGTTCTTTTTGTATCCTTATTTTATGGGATGTATATTGTTTGGGATCGAAAATTAGATTTTCTAAAAGAAGTATTGGTGGCTCCAATTAGACGCTCATCTGTTTTTTTAGGTAAATTGTTGGGCGGAGTTACTGATGTTGCAATCCAATCAGCTATTTTATTTTTTATTGGCATGGCTTTATTTGGATTTGATATCTCTTTAATTTCTTTAATTTTAGGTTATTTTATTACCTTATATATCGCAATTTGTATTGTAAGTATTGGTCTAACTATTGGTTCGAATTTATCTCGCCCTGAAGGTTTTAATCTAGTAGTAAGTTTTGTTATGTGGCCTATGTTTTTACTTTCTGGAGCTCTATTTCCAACTGATAAAGTACCAAGTTGGTTGCAACCATTTGTTTTAGCAGACCCTCTATTTTATGGGGTAGATGCACTTCGCCAAGTTATGGTAGGTACACAAGGAATGTTTCATATTTTAATTGATCTTTTCGCTTTGGGATGCATTGCTTTAGTTTCTATGGGATTTGCAATATTGAGTTTTAGAAAATTGGAGGTGTAGATAAATTTCAATAAAAATTTACGATACCCTAGATAGAAAAAAGAAAGAATTTATACCTCAAAATCCTGAGCAAATTCAAATTTATACTTGTGGCCCTTCTGTTTATGATACCCCCCATATTGGTAATTATAGAACATTTATTTATGAAGATATATTCAAAAGAGTGCTATTACATGCAGGATATAGGGTAAAACATGTTATGAATATAACTGATCTTGAAACAAAAGGAATAGTTGCAGCAAAAAAAGCAAACATGGATTTTTGGGATTTAATGAAGAAAATTACCAAAAAATTTTTCTCAGAACTTGATCAATTTCGAGTATCATCTGCAGATATATACCCTTATGCTTCAGGGGAAGTTGATGAGATGGCAGATGCAGTTGTTAAATTGATTAAAAAAGAACATGCATATGAATTTAAGGGTGATATTTATTTTGATATATCTAAAGCTAAAGATTATGGTAAACTTTCTCATTATAAATTTAGGAAAAAGCATTTTGGAACAAGAGTAAGATTATATGACTATTATCAACATCAAGCAGGAGATTTTCTTCTTTGGTATAAATACAAAAAATCAGATGGTAAAATTTTTTGGATTACTAAATTAGGAAAAGGTAAACCAGCTTGGAATACTGAATGTCCTGTGATGTGTAAAAAATATCTAAAATTGCCGATGGATGTTCATATGGGTGGAGTGGATAATATATTTTCACATCATGAAAATGAAATTGCAATAATTGAGGGTCTAACTGGCAAAAAACCTGCAAAATATTGGATACATATCAAACATTTAATGGTCGAAGGAAAGAAGATGAGCAAAAGTTTGAAAAATTATTATTCTTTGGAAGAACTTAAAGAAAGAAACTTTTCAATGATGGCCATAAAATGGCTTTTATTATCTGAAGTATATACTAGAAGAGTAAATTTCACCTTAGATAAACTAAAAAAATTCCAAAATAATTTTAAAAATTATAAAGAACTTATAAAATCATTAAAAGCTACTGAAAAAGAGAAAAAAAGAAATCATATTGAAAAAACAGTTGATAGAAAAAAGAAACTATTTTTTGAAGCTTTGTATGATAATCTAAATTTTCCAAAAGCGTTTTATCATTTCAAAAGATTAATTTCAAAAATTAGAATTTGGTCTCAAAAAAATATGCTTTGTAAGGATTGTTGCAAAAAGATTTTATTAACGCTAAAAGAATTCGATAAAGCTACTGGTGCATTTCCTGTAGATTTTTCTTGAGATTTAATCTATTTTCTTAAAGAAAAATGTTTGTGAATCTCCTAATTCATAATAATTTTTTACTGACCCACTTTCTTTGAATCCATTTTTTTTGTAGAATTTTTTATTTTTTCCATAATTATCATATACATCTACTCTCAAAAAAGAGCATTTTGTCTTTTTTGCAAATTTTTCTGCTTCTTTAAGTATTGCACTACCTATTCCTCTTCCTCTTTCTGATTTTTTTGTAGCTAAAAAATATATAACAGATGCACATATTTCCTTTTTTATGGCCAATACTCCTAAAACTTCTTCTTTATCAACAGCTATAAATTTATTTACTAAAAATGGTGAATGAGTCTCATCAAAAAACATTTTCGAAATTAGTTCTCTCCAGCCTCTTTCCCATTTAGATGTAACTTCTTCAATTATTTTTTTTACTTGAAATTCATATTTATTTTCATATTTTTGAATATTCATCTCAACCTACTTCAAAATATTTGCTCTACATATTTTAAATGCTATAAATTTAGATTTAAACAAAATAATTTTATTTTACTCTATCTAAATAAGTTTTCTAAAACCATCGAAAATTTTTATTAAAATGACTAAAAAAGTAATTATTATGAAAATTAAGTTTGTTTTCTTATGTTTAGTAATTTGTTTTTCATTTTTGAGTGTATTAGCTGATGATAAAAGCGATCCAAATGCATCTTACCGTGGTTATTATCCTGGAGTAATCCCTACAGTAAAAGAAGGAAATATTTCTTATCAAAAAGAAGCTTATATTGAAGCTGGTCAATTAGGTGAATATTCATTAGTTGTTCTAGATGTTCCTTGGTATAATTTAACTGATCGATACCATAGTACTCCTATCAAATTAGGCATTATTCAACAGCGTATCAAATTAGATGGCGGTATGAAACCGATTCTACAAACTAATTTTTGGAATTTAAGCCAGGTTTCAGGTATGGGGCTTATGCCTTCTTTACACATTCCTAGTTGGATGCCTTCAAATACCACCATGAATTATACAATATTTATCGAAGAATGGGTTGATCATTGTGTTAATTTGACTGAATCAGAAAAACCAGATTATTTTATATTAAGTAAGGAGGTAAATGATTTTTGGGGAAATGATAGCAATCCAAATGCTATAAATAATACATTTTCAGATTTTCTAAAGTTATGTAAAAATTCTACAGATACAATTCATCAAGTTTCTCCTAATACAAAAACAATTATAGAATTTAGAATGCCAACTTTAGTGGCTCGCAATCAAAGGGATTTAGTTGAACAAGTAAATTCTTCACATTGCGATGTGGTAGGATTTACAAGTTATCCCTATTTACTTGGTGATCCTTTGGGAACTCAATATCCTTCTCCTCAAAATCTTTCTGAGAATTATTATACTAAAATTCTAAATTATACTTCACTACCTATTGCTTTTACTGAAATTGGTTGGTCTTCATCGAATATTACAAATTTAACAAAAAATTTTAATTTTTCAGGAACAGAGAAAAAACAAGCAGATTATGTTAATATCTTTTTTGAAGAGATGAATAAATTTCCAGAAGTAGAACTCGTAAATTGGTTATTTTTACATGATACAGCTCCTAAAGGTAATGAGACAAGAGCACAAGAATTAGTAGGTCTCAAATATTATAATGGGACAAAAAAACTAGCTTATAATATATGGGATCTTATTTCAAATCGAAGTTATCTAAATAAATCAGAAGTCTCAATTAGTATAGCTGGAATACAGGTAGATATGACAGAAGATTATAGTGCTCAAAACATTACTATCATTGCATCCAAATCATATGCAGCGATGTATTGGTCTGTGGAAGCTATATCTGATAATAATGCTACTTATTATCTTTCAGATAAAACTAAATCAAATTCAACTTCTTTTTTAATTACTAATCAAACTTTCCCACAAGGCAAATATACACTTAAACTAGTGGGCAGTTTTGACAATATCACTAAAAACTGGACTTTTTCAATACCTATAGAAACTGAACCAACTGATTTTTTACTTTCTTCAGATACAAATGGATTTGATTCTGATGGAAATTTTAATCTTAGTTGGACTCAATCGATATTTGCGGATAATTATTCAATTTATGTTTGGGATCATTGTATTACTAAAATTAATAGTAGTTTGACTCGCTTAGAAAAAGGTTTGGAAGATTTAAATTATTCAATTATAGGTTATTCGAATGGCACTTACTTTTTTGCAGTTGTGGCATTTAATAATTTTAGTAATGTGACTTCCAATTGTATTAATATTACATTAGATGCTACAAAACCCCAAATTTCAATAATTTCACCAAAAAATATGACTTATAATACAAGTGCGATAAAATTGCAATACACAATTGATGAAAAAACATCTTGGATTAAATATTCTCTGAATAATAATGAAAATATTTCTCTAACAGCTAATATTAGTTTACTTAATTTGATAAATGGAACATATCATTTAGTATTATATATGTCTGATCTTTCAGGAAATGTTAATTCAAAGGAAGTTTATTTTACTATTGTAATATCCGGGGGAGCTACTAAAGAGGAAGATGAATCTGATGATGGTGGATTCTTAGGTATTTGTGGACCTACCATATTAATAGGTTTGATTTTGCTACCTGCAGGATTTTTGTCTAAAAAATTCAAAAAATAGCATTTACTATACTATAAATTTACAGAAGAAATAATTAAAAATTCACAATATCTTGTTTTTAGATGTTTAGGGAAAAATTCAATGATTTGTATTAAAAAATAATATGTATTAAAAAATTACTGGCTGTAAAGATATTTATAGAGGTTTTATTATGGAAATAGATACTGCATTAAAAGAGAAAGTCAATAATTGGTTAGATAAACATTGGAAAGATGAAAATAAAAAATGTCCTATTTGCTCTTCTAATGATTGGGATCTAAGAGATAAAATATTTGAAATCCGTGACCTTCCTCAAGAAAATAAAATATTTGGTGGAAGTCTATATCCTGTGATAATACTTAAATGTAAAAAATGTGCATATTCTTTATTATTCAATGCAATTGATATAGGAATTATTGGTGGATCTAAAGAATAATTTTCTACTTTTTTATTGACAAAATATCT
>CAYQAE010000051.1:8925-13700 GCA_964415445.1 uncultured archaeon
ATATCTATTTTTATTTTTTTAAGAAATCAAATTTAAAGGTTTATTATTTAGATTAAGTATATGGGCAAATCAGAACAAAATAAGACGCTCTGGTATTCCAAAGAAGTACCAGATGTAGTAAATGAATTAAATACTGATCAAAATAATGGTTTATCTAATGAGGAAGCAATAGATAGGCTTCAGAAATATGGGCCCAACGAAATAGGTGCAGGTAAAAAAATTTCACCACTTAAACTCTTATTTGATCAATTTGCTAATTTTTTAGTTATTCTTCTTTTAGTCTCAACTATTATTTCATTTGCAATAGGTGAGATTCCAGATGGTATTGCTATTTTTACCATAGTATTATTTGCTGTTATTTTAGGATTCACCCAAGAATATAAAGCAGAAAAGGATATTGAAGCTCTACAAAAAATGGCAGCCCCTGCTACTTTAGTAATAAGAGAAGGAGAAGAAAAAGAAATACCAGCAAGTCATCTTATCCCTGGAGATATTGTCATACTTCAAGTAGGTGATAAAGTCCCTGCAGATGCTAGAATAATAGAAGCTGCAAATCTAAAGACAAATGAAGGTTCACTCACTGGAGAATCTACTCCAATTGAGAAGAAAACTTCTTCTTTAGAAGAAGATACTGATATAGGTGACAGAATTAATATGGTATTTATGGGAACAGCAGTAGTAAATGGAAGAGGTAAAGCAGTAGTAACAACCACTGGTATGGAAACTGAGTTCGGAAAAATTGGTGCAATGCTACAATCAGTTGAAGCTAGACAAACTCCACTTCAAGTTACCCTAGATAAAGTAGGTAAAAAAATAGCATTTGGTGCAACTTTAGTTGCTTTGATTTTAATTGCTACAGGACTAATTAGAGGATATGGAATAGTTGACATGTTTTTGTGGGGTGTAAGTGTTATTGTAGCAATAGTTCCTGAAGCACTACCTGCTGTAGTTACAATTTCACTAGCTGTTGGAGTCAGTAGAATGATTGAAAAAAATGCTCTAATTCGAAAACTTCATGCTGTGGAGACTTTAGGGTGCACTGACTATATCTGCTCTGATAAAACCGGAACTCTAACTGAAAACCAAATGACTATTAGAAGAATTTATCTAGATGGTAAGTTTATTGATGTCAAAGGCGGGGGATATAATCCTGAAGGTGAATTTATATTAGATGATAAAAGTATAGACCCTGTGAATAATCTTTCCTTAGAAAAATTAGTAGAAATTGGTTCTTTGTGTAATGATTCTGCGCTTATTCATGATGAAGAGGGGTGGAGTGTAACAGGTGATCCTACTGAAGGTGCTTTTGTAGTTTTAGCAAAAAAAGCTGGATATGACAAAAAAGAGTTAGAATCAAAATATCCCAGAGTCGATGAAATTCCATTTGATTCTGATAGAAAAATGATGACTACTATTCATAATTTTAATAATTCTAAATTAGCATATTCTAAAGGTGGGGCAGAGGTAATTTTAAATAAATGTAAATATATTTATGGTAATGGAAAAAGCAAGATATTAGATGAGAAATTAAAAGAAGACATATTAAAAGTAGCTTATGATATGGCAAGTAGTGCTCTTCGTGTTTTAGGTGTTGCATACAAAGATTTAGATTCTAATCAAAAAATAGATCAATCTGTTGAGAATGATTTTACTTTTGTAGGTTTAGTAGGGATGATTGATCCACCAAGAAGCGATGTAAAAGATGCAATAGCTAAATGTAAACATGCAGGAATTAAACCTGTAATGATTACAGGGGATCATAAAGTAACTGCTATAGCTATTGCAAAAGAATTAGGTATTTTAAAAGATGGTATTGCAATAGAGGGTTCTAAACTTGATAAAATGGATGATGAAGAGTTTAATTCTTTAGTTGAAAAAATTGAAGTTTATGCAAGGGTATCTCCTGCTCATAAACTTAGGGTAGTAGATGCACTTACCAAAAAAGATCATGTTGCTGCAATGACAGGCGATGGGGTAAATGATGCTCCCGCACTCAAAAAAGCAGATATTGGGGTGGCGATGGGTATCACAGGAACAGATGTATCAAAAGAGGCAGCTGATATGGTCTTAACTGATGATAATTTTACATCAATTGTTTCTGCAGTGGAAGAGGGAAGAAATATATTTGAAAATATTAAGAAATTTTTAGTATATTTGTTAGCTGGAAATTTAGGTTTAGTTGTATTTCTATCTGTTGTTATGTTATTTGGTGGTTTTTTAGGTCTGCCACTTGATGAAGTACCCTTAGTTGCAATCCAAATTCTATTTATTAATTTAATCTGTGATGGGTTTATCGCAGTATCACTCTCTACAGGAGAACCAAAAGACCCAACAATGATGGATAAATCTCCTAGATCAAGAGAAGAATCTGTATTTTCTTTGCCAATTGTGAGGAATATATCATTTGCAGGTTTCTGGACTGGACTTATGGCTATTTTAATTTATACTTGGTCTATTAAATCAGGTGAGAGTGCACTATATGCACAATGCAGTGTATTTGTAAGTCTTTTATTTTTGAGATTTTTCCATGCCCTAAATTGTAGATCAATTGATGAATCATTAATCAAGGTAGGTCCTTTTAAAAATAAATGGTTGTTAATTGTCCTAGCTTGCACAACTTTGCTTACTTTAGCTATTGTTTATTTATCACCATTTCATGGAGTATTCAATACTACTTCATTAGATGCATTTGATTGGCTTATGATACTTTTTACATCTTCTACTATAATTCCTGCTATGGAAGTTTACAAATATGTATTTAGATCAAAAAAAGAAGTTTCAGGTAACTTATAGATTTCATAATAATTTATTTTAGAAATTTTCAAATTTATTTTAAGGTTAATGTAATAATAAAGACATTTATGGATGAATCATATATATTAGTAAATGTTATTCAGCTTATAACTGTTTTAGGTGTTTTTTTTCTATCATATAATATCTTCAAAAATACAAAAGGAGCTTCCTTAGCTTACAAAAAATGGGCAACAGGTACTTTTTTGATGGTAATTGCTACATCTATTTTTCTTCTATTTGGTATTTTTGGATGTAATGATACTTCTTCCAGAGATATAAGTGAGTTTCATAGAGTCTTAGGCTCGACTTTTTTGGGATTAGGTTATTTTTATGTTCCTTTAGGTGTTTTATATCTTTCAAAGGATATGGATGTAGGTGAAATAAATTATAATCTTATTAAAAAAGACAAAATTTTCTTTATCATAATTTTAATTTTATTGTTTGTTATTTTTTCATCTTTAGTTCCTCTATATAAAATGATTGAAATTATTGTATTTACTTATGGATCACTCTATATTGTAGTTTGGTTTTTTACTACCTATTATTATGCGAAAATTTATCCTATCCTAAAAAATATGAGTTCTTGTTGGACTTTTTTGTATTTAGGAATAATAGGTGGGATTTTAACTGGTACTGACGTAATTTTAGCTTTACTTATTTCAGGATATTTTGAATTTATCTCCTTAATTGGGCAGTTAATGATGATTGTAGGTTTCTTTATTGGATTTTTTAAACTTGCAAAAGTTTTAGATGCTATATAAAATATATGTATAGTGTGTTTTTTATTTTTCAAATGGAAATTAATTAATATCCTTTCATTTTTTTTAAAAGCTAAATAAATATCAATAAAATTGATGATTCGATATATAAATTTTTCATGCCTTCCAATATAGTTATCAAAAAATTAAAATTTGGTTTTCTACAAAAATATTGAAATATCTACTATTCTGTTTCAATTAAATCTTGAACTTCATAGTCAATTCCAAATTCTTTTTCTATCTCAAGTTCAAATTCTCTTAAGCGTTCTAATATTTCATCTTGAATTCCATCTGAAAATTTAGCATCTTTAATTATATCTATAGATTCCTTTGGTGTTTTTGAAATTAAAATATCTACAAATGCTTCGATTGAGACTTGCTCTAGAACATCATTAAATATATAATGATCAATTACATATATAAGAGGGTCTATTAGTTTGTCCATATTACAAGAAGGATTAATTTCAATAATTGAATCAATAGAAGTTGCTATATCTCTAAGAAGTGGTTGCTCATTAATTTGAAAAGGAATTTCTTTATTTGTTAACAAATCAAAAAAAGTATGTACAATTTTATCTAAAGAATTGTTAATATCATCAGATTTTGGTAAATCTGTTTTGGATAATATAATTTCTTCATTTATTTCTAGCTTTTCTTTATTTAAATCAAAATCTTGAATTAAAGACATTCTTCTACCTATCTGACCTAGAGCTAAAACTATATACCTTACAAAAGCAAAATCTTTTTTAGCAGGATTAGATAGATTTATTTGTTCATAAATCTTTTCAATTAAAGGTTCAATTGTATTAACATCTCCTATCTTCTCTAAAATATTTGCAGCGTTCCATCTTATAGTAATATCATCTGATTTTAAATCTTCTATTGAATTATTAATTAAAGTCTTGTAATTGGAGGGTTCAATTTGTTTTAATGCCTTTTCAATAAGTCCTAAGCATAGGCCCCATGTTATCTTATTTTCATCAGTATTAAATTCTAAAGTAGGAAAATAATGATATTCAAATAATCCTATTAAGGGATAAATAAAATCTGAAAAATTATATGATTTATTTTCTTCTAAATATGTTAATATCTCTTTTAATGATTCTACTTTTGCCTCAAGATCTTTAGAATATCTAAAAGGCCCATTAAATATATTTTCACTTAAAACTTTTACTAAATCTTCATGGTGGTATAATTTTGGTTTCATTTTAATCAATATCTAAA
>CAYQAE010000052.1:0-13282 GCA_964415445.1 uncultured archaeon
CTAACAGAGAAGGATGCCCTAGATATAGGGAGAGAAATAAAAAAAGAAGTAGCAAAAAAGCTTAATTTAAGTTGAAAAATATGGAACTTACTGTTGATACAAACATTATCGTTTCAGCGCTAATTAAAGATGGATTAACTCGAAAAATATTGTTTGAGCCTGATTTATCTTTTTTTTCTCCTGAATTTATTATTGATGAGACATATCGCCATATTGATGAGATTGCAAAAAAAGCAGACGAAAGTAGAGAAACAATCGAAGAGGTATTAAATGATATATTTTCAAAAGCAAATATCATAGTAATTCCGTTTGAAGAATTGAAACCATATGTTGGTGAATCAAAAGAATTAACTCCTGATATTGAAGATGTGCTGTATTTTGCATGTGCACTTAAGACAAAATCTCCTATTTGGTCAAATGAAAATAAGTTAAAAAACCAAAAAAAAGTTGAAATAATCAAAACGCATGAATTGATAGATAAAATAGAATACTAATTCTTTGAAAATTTCTAAAGACCTAATAAACTTTCTCACTCAAACAATTCAGGATGTTCAGTATGAATCGGTATAACTTCATCTGCATTAATTTCTTTAATCCCTTTTATCTATAACAATCCAATAACCACTTTTGTTAGATCCTTCTCTACTAATAATTGATTTTTCTTTTAATTTAGCAATATTTCTCATAATGGTAGTTCTGTGAGTCTTTAACTTTCTACTTAACTCATCATATGTAATTTGGTTGTTTTTCTGAATTTCTGCAACAATTTTTTCTTGTAAGGATGTTAATTTTACAGGTGCATTTACAGGTGCATTTCTCTTAAAAATTACAGAAAAACCATATTTCATTACATTAAATTTCACACCAACACCATTTTTTTACATTCTTTATAAATTCGTTTTAGAGCAGTATCAATTCTGAAGTTTGTTTCAAAAAATGATGAAAAAGAGTATAATAGAGAGAGTGCAATTTTAGCACTAAATAGAATTGACAAACAGATGTAACTTTTATCTCAATTTTGATAGAAATAAATAGAGGTAGCATTTAGAAAATTATTTTACAAAAAACCAACTAAATTCAAAGGAATATTTAAGTTCTAAAAAGTTTTAAAAACCTCTGGTATTATTTATTAAACATTTATAGATGATATTTTCGTCTTTTATTATCTAATTTTTGGATATTTTTGTTCTTCTAAAGAATTACATATCACCTAGCTAAAGCGCTCTTTTGAATAACTAAATATTATTAAAGAGGTGATAAGACAAATGACAATAAGAGATATAATAATAAGTATAATTAAACTGTTGATTTCCTGTAGTATTTTAGCGTTATTTATATCAGCATTCATTTACGCTATTACTTCGTTGAAATTCTCTTTAGGGGATTTGGTTGGCTTTGGATTTGGGTTAGTATTAGTAAGCATTCCACTTAGTTTTTATATCTTATCTTGTATCGTTGCTGTGATTGCAGATATTTCTATGTATAGAGGAAAAGATAACTTAACAGAAATAAATCATTCAGATAAATACTGTCCTAAGTGCGGTAAGTATGAACTAAAGATAGAAAATAAAGACAAAGATACTACTGAACGCACTAAATCCAGCGCAATTGGATATAAATTCTGTCCAGGGTGCGATTATAAAGAAAAAATCACGATTGAATGGGTTCCGGTTGATTGTTATAACCAAATCTGTTTAACGTGTCCAAACTACGAAAGCGGTCTTTGTAAAGATTATGATCACGATCAAGCCAACAAAAAAGCGCGTTTTGACTCATATCATTGGTAATTTTTTTTTATTTTTTTTAATCTTTTATAATGGTAATATTATATATTTACAACCAACAATTTTTGGAAAAAATACTGAATAATCTTATAAAGAAAAGTCAATAAGAATAATTAAAATGAATCCAAGATTTAATTTATTTGAACAAAAGATAAAGAAGAATTTTTCTATAGTTTCTATTTTAGTCATTCTACTGTTGATAGCTGTTATATATTATGGATTTAATCCTTTTATTTATATAATTGGATTAAGTTCAGGGGTTTTTTTGGGATCTTATATCGGTATGTGGTATGTTGTGTGGGTTATGAAGAAGTGAAAAAATGATTATATTTAATCTAAATCTAATCAAAATGTCTAATTTAGAAAAAGATCTATATCCAATTATAAAGAATTACCTAGAAGAGAAAAAAGAATGCTACCCTAAATACACCGATTTTGAACTATCACTAAAGCGAGGCTACCAAAGACTTAGAGCAGATGTATTTGGAGTAAACAAAGAAAGAGAAATTTTTCTTTGTGAAGGTAAAAGAGAATTAAAAAATAGAGTTTTTGGAAAAGCGATCTCTGAAGTAGTAGAATTGCTAAAATATGCTAATTATGTATATGTATTTGGAACTAAAGAGGACCTAAAAGACAAAGATCCAGATGACCAAATTGAAAAATGTAGAAAGCTATCAATAGGAATTTTGACTATATCAGATGGTGAAGTTAGAGAAATTTTAAAGCCACAAAAAAATGAAATAGATCATCTAGCTAAAAAAGAAATCTTTTTCCGTATATTTACAAAATATACTAAATCCCCAATTGCAGATATTATTTTCCAAGCTACATTTGAATATTTAAATAAATTTAAACTAAATTTAGCACCTTTTATAGATATATATAATTCATTATTTAAAAAAGAAGAATATAAAGATATTTTAAGAGATATTATAAGGGATCATACTCTTGAAGCCAAAGATATGAGAAAAGAATTTCAAAGAGTTTATGGAAAATCTGAATATGTGGAAATAACCAGAAAAGGATCAGTTGTTGATGATCTAATTTCGCTTAAAAAAGAAGGATTACCGCCAATATTATTAGATTGAGACATGCTCATAAATTTATCATTTTATGGAGCAATTAATGAAAATGATACTAGAAATGATACTATAAATTACTTCGTGGGCGGGATTTTCATTTGATGATGATAGGTTTATTGAAGTAAGTGGCCAATATAATACAGATAGTTGGTATGAGAAATATGTAATGCTAAATTATGATTAATACTATTAAACATATTTTAATAAAATATTCAAAAACGCAAATAGATACGAAATATTTATTAAGACTAAATTGGAATATAATACTTAGAGGGTATTTATCAAAATAATTTTTATAAATGGTGAGTGATTTGGAAAAAGATGAAAACAAAACGAGTAGACCAAAAAGAGTAGAAATAGATATTTCTGAACATCTCGCTAGAATTATGGCTAATCATGATAAATTGTTAAAAGAATTAGCTAAACATTAGTTTTTATATTGTTTTTTATCCATTTAGTTATAATAGGAATTAATTTTTCATCTTTTGCACTACCTTTGGCAATTTTCAGAAGTAATTTGGTAGGTTTTTTATAGTCATAACTTTCAGCATAAAAAATAATATCATTTAGGACTAAAAAAAGACAAACAAGAACAAAAGCTGTTCTTTTATTACCGTCTATAAATGGATGAGTGCAAATAAATCATTGTAATAGATAAGATGCTTTGATGATTATATTATCTAATTTATGTTTTTCTTTTACTCTATTTATAACAAATGATAAATTATGTTCAATATTGGCTTCATTTATTGCACCTGTATGTATCGTATCGTCTTCATCACGATATTTTTCTACTAAAACATTATGAATATCGATAACAGTTTGTTTTGTAGGATAAATTATGTCTTCAAAAATTTCAAAAGCTTCTTTTTTTATTCCCTTATTTTTCAACCAATTCAGAATTTCTAAAAGCATTAGACTCTATCCTTAAGAGAGATAATAATTTTTTAAATTCATTTGTAATGTTGCTTTTAGTAATATATTCAAAATTATCTCTCGCTTTTTTCCTTCTTTTAATCAAACAATTCAGGATGTTCAGTATGAATCGGTATAACTTCATCTGCATTAATTTCTTTAATCATTTTTTTAATCTCGTCCCCTGACGCATGACCTGATGCATGTGCGTGATATTCTCTGATATTAAAATGCTTAAGCCAGTTTTTCTTCCTCTCCTCATCAATTTCCATCTCATCAGAGAAGGGCTCACATGAAGATTTAATCCAAATTGTACCATCAGGCTTTATATCAGTTAATTGATTAATATCCCACATACTCATAGATACTACGTATCTATTAGGATTTTTTACTAATTCTTTGTAGGTAATTGCCTCTGGCCTAAAGATAAAATCACGCTCCCAAGTAGCATAATCTTTCTCAATCTCTTTTTGATCAACACCGTCTTTGCAAATTAGCCCCCAACTTTTTTGAGGAATTAAAATCTTAACATCATCTAACGTAAAAGGACATAGATCACCTAACTCTTCAACTAAATATGCAAGCTTCATAGGAATTACAAATTCACGCCCATTCTCCTCTGCAGCCTCATACATACTCTGAACTCTATCAATATCCCTAATTGGATGCTCAACAAAAACTAAATTTTTAGCTTCTGATATAATTGATGAAATACTCTCTTTAACTTGAGCTTCACTATCCTTTTTTGTGCTATCTATCCTAGTTCCTTCACTTACCAACCACTTAGGTTGAGCTTCCCTAGCTTTTTGGACAAATCTCTTACTTAAATCACCGTGGCGACCATGAAATCTAATATCGCCAGTATAGACTAAATTACCCTCATCAGAATAGACAATATATCCTGCTGCACCAGGAAGTGAATGGTCAACTGGAACAATCTCAACTTTAAGTGATCCTACTTCAACTACACTTTCAGGTTCCATAACATTAATATCACGATCATATACATAATCTTTATTTCTTCTGGTAACTCTACTTAAGTTACCTTTTTTATTTTCATAGAAGGTATAGGCATCACAAAAGGTCAAAAAATCAGAAAAAGTAGCAGAACCTGTATTTTCTAAAGCTTTCAATATTATCTTTGTCGCCTCTGAACAATAAATTGGTATATCTTTTCGCAAAAAATGAATAAATTGGACATGATCAACATGGGCATGGGCTAAAAAAACGGCATCTACACTTTTTTCTTCTGCGCATCTATCCATATGCTTAAGATAATCCTCACGATAAATGCCCTCAAGATCAGGAAGAAGATTAAATTCAAAGAAATCTTTCATCCCTACACATTTACGTGGATTTAGAAACTCAGAAAAGAACATACCGTTTTTTTTGAAACTCATTCCAAAATCTAAAAATATTCTAGTATCCTTATGTTCTAATAATACTTTATTTCCACCAATTTCTCCGACTCCACCATGTAGTGTGATTTTCATGATATGTACTTGTTAGCTACTGCTATAATTTTTTTGCAAAAAAATTCAAAGTTGGATGAGTATATGTAAATATGAAATATTCAATCATTTTTATCTACAACAACCCATATTCCACTTCTATCAGAACCTTCTCTTTTCAAAAGCCTTTTCTGTTTAAGTTTAGCAATATTATAATCGACTGATTTTTTAGATAATTTTCCTTGTTCAATCATTTGTTTTTTTGTAATCTTTGAATCTTTTTTTATCATATTAAGTATTTTTTGTTGATTTTCGTTTAGTGATTCTACCCCCTTTTCTACCCCCCTATCTACCCCCTTAATACTTTCAGGATAAAGTTCTTCTTTTGAGGATATCTCAACAAAAAAATATCCTTCATATAAATTAAATTCTACTTCATTGTCATTAGCTTTGCAATTGTCTTTAATCCTTCTAATTCCTGTTCCAACTTTTTCCATATAAATTGTCCTAGAAAATCATTAAGTAGATGATTTCTTGTATTTTTTTAGGGATAACAAGTAGATAGTTAATTTCAGGTGTGAATGGGATCCACCCTAATATGACGGTGAATATGCTCCATCCTAGTGCAAATTTGAACTCTTTTCTGTTTTCTATATCTTCTATATTTTTTGCGAGGTATGGCGTTAAAATAGGATATAGATATGTTGCGTGTCGTGGCCCCCAACTCTTACCTTCACTAGATATGTATGCAGATACGATCAGAGGTACCAGTAGTAAAAGTAACAATAAATCTCTGTTTTTTGATCTAAACGCATAGACAAAAACAGGAGAAAAAATAACAATACCAATGAAAACTGCAGGAATACGTAATATATTCTCAATACCAAGTTCAGGTTTGTTTGAATATTTTACAGAATGCTGATATGGAAAGTCCCAAGGTTCACCAAACGTCCAAATATTGTAAGATGCAATCGCAACAATTGGGAGAATACTACCAAGAATTAAGAAGTACCTTTGATTGTTTTTTTGTGCTGTTATAAAAAATGCAAGGTATGCAACCAGTAATATTGGTTCACAGAATACTGCTAGCCCAACAAAAAGCCCTAATAAAAAATATTTTGATTTTGTATGAGCATACATTGCACACGCAATAAAAAAAGCAGCGTAAATATGAGATTGGAAAATAATGGCATTAATTGGAATCAATGAACCAAATGTGTAGGGAATTATTGCTTTGTAAGATGATTTTTCATCTACATAATGATTACACGTTAAAAAAACAATAACTATAGACAGAAGACCAAAAACCATCGACTGTAATAGTGCTATAAACTGAGGATTCACTGATATCTTTTGAGCGAGAATATAACCTGGTACCAATATGAATGCGGGTAAAGGTGCTTTTGTTGAGATATATTGATCCTTATCCTCATTATATGCTAAATCAGTTTCATTCAATGCTTCAACGTAATATGTATCATTTTTGTTGATATAAGGCGTACCATCTTCGACAAGGTATTTTGTAATAGAATAACGAGAAAAATCATTGACACCGCCCAGATATGTCTTTTCATCTTCAGGAAATCTGTCTTCATCAATTGAAGGATGATCAGTACTAAATTTATACATCTTTACACCAAGTGCCAATGTATAAATTGCTGTTGTAAGTACCATGAAAATAAAAAAATGTTTTTTCATAATAACCACTATTTTGCTCGATAATAAACAACGACGGCATCTTGTCCTTTTATTTTAAAAGGTTTTTTCCTCTCGAAATGCTGTTTAACGTATGCTTCTACCTCTTGGTCTATGAGATTTTTTCGTGAACTCTGATACAGAAAATATATAACATTTTTCAGTTCTAATTCCGCTAGTTCTTAACTACTTGAAAATTTTAGGTTCTACATCCATCTTTATTGACTTTACCATTACAAACACCTAAACAAAATCATATGATATCTTTAGAAGGTCTTTATTGATAAATATTCTACTGATAAAATCTTTTTACACCTTATCATTATTTTTATGTAATATTTCTACCCCTCAACCTACTCTCTTTTCTACCCCCTCGACATTGTCTTTCAAAATTTTGATTCGGATGATCCTTATTCTGAATGTGGAGCAACTTATGCAAATAATTATATAATAAGCAGTAAAAAGTCAGTATCTATTGAAAATGTAACATCAAATGATGATAAAACTAAAGATTCTAAATTTTTAGGAATATGCGGACCTACTATATTAATTGGACTGATATTTATACCAATTGCAGTGCTATATTTAGGAAGAAATTATGAATTTATCATTCTATGGATCTAAAAGAATTATATAATATTTTTATTTTATAAGTAAATTTTTTATGTATAGGTATTTAATAAGCACATTATGGGAAAATTAAAAGTTATTATGGTGTTAGTTTCTTTATTTTCATTATCTTTGGCTATCTCTGCTGCTTTTTTAATCAATGGTATTATGAAAGATGATGCAATAGATGTTGGTAATCCTGAACCTGAGCTAGAATCTACAAGAGTTACAAAAATCACAATTTCAGTAAAAATTCCAAATGAAGGATTCTATCCAGTATCTCCAAAAATAAAGCTAAAAATCTACAAATCAGGAGAAGATGAATTAGTAGGTAGTGCAGAAGAAAAATTTACAATAAGTGGACGTTCAGAAAAAGAAGTTAACTTTGAAATATCAATAGAAGATAGTTTTCAAACAGAGATGGCAACATATGATGGACAATTGGATCTTAATATAAAAATTGAAGGTAGATTTGCGTGGATTATACCAATTCCTGCCCAAGAAGTTGAAAAAACAGTAGATTATAATGGGCCTTTGTAAGTTAAAAATTAAACCGCTTCAACCATTTTTGCAAGTTTGTAAAAACCAAAAATAAAGAATATACCTAATAATGCAATAAATAATGTTCTAAAATAACCAAAAATTTCAAAACCAATATCCTTAAAGTGAGTTAGCACACTTTGGGTTAATGCACATATTATTCCAAAAAAGAGATAACTCCAAGTTTTATTTATATTTTTAATTTCTTTATAAAAAGGATAATATACAAAAAGAGTTATAGTCCAAATTATTGTTTCTATTGCATAAAACATAGGTCCAAAAATATTGACAACATAAAATTCAAATAAAAGGACAAAAAAGGTACAAAAACTGCTCAAAATAAATAAAAGATAGCCAATTTCAGTCATTTTTATCTTTTTTTGATCTAAATCATACGTATGAAGTTCTGAACTTATGTAAAGTATTCCAATAGGTAAATAAAAATATCCTATTGTTGAGAATGAAAAAGAAAATAATTGAATAATCTCATTTGAATTAGAAGAAGCCAAATAATCATCACCAGCCACAAGACTACCTATCAATGCAACGAAAGAGGCCATAAATATAAAAAAAGTAGCAATAGCCCAACATCTATATGCATAAGATCCCCCAGTAGTACTTCTGTAGATACGTAAATTAAAATAAAAAAAGTAATAAGGCATATAATTAAGTTTGTAATTACATAAGTACTATTAATTGCCATATCCAAGCATCTCAATATGATAATATAATAAAACTCACATAAACTTTTTCAAAAAGAAATCTATCTACTTTTGTTCAATATAATTTCAAAATTTATATAAACTAATATACAATATATTTACTTTATGGAGATTACTATTTATTTATCTGCTATCAAAGTTATTACAAGTTTTTTTATTGCATTATTTTTTGGTGTGATTGCCTACGACAGTATACGAGCAAAAAAGTTTGTAGATGAAATTGGAACAGCTCATTTTTCAAAATCTTTTTTGTATCAATCATTTGTATTTTTCATCTGCTTTGGAATTTGGATTTTGTTTGGAATTTTTTTCTTTACTTTCTCATATGAAAAACTCAACTTCCAAATTTTGGATATTATCTCTATTTTAGGTGGCATTGCTCTAATATTTCTTTTTTTCACAACAAATGAACTAATAGAAGAATTTCATAAAACAATAGAAGATAAATATAAGTTTATCACTATTTTTTTATTCATAGGTGTATTTATATCAAGTGCTATAACATTAATATTAAGTTATTTTGATTATTTTCCTTTTTTGATGTCATTTATTAGTTCGTTTTTCTATATCTCATATATAAGCATGCTTTTTATGAGACTACGCCATTACATAACCGTAATTCGAGAAGGCGCGTTTGGTGAATCTATGCATTATTCATCCTTTGGTTATCTTTTTATTGTAATAACTAGTGTTACTGATTTTAGATTACTATACTATCTTTTAGAAAAAAATAATTCACTCTCAGATGTAAATAGCCTTTTGCTATTATTATCAACTTCAGTTTCGGTGTTGTTGATGTTTATGGTATATTTAATATATCATGCCTTTCAGAAATTAATTGTAAATTTAAGATCAATTTATTCATAAATGTTTATATTTTTTTCATATATGATATAAGTGCTTCTTGTTCAAATAGGGCATTGGTAGTTGTTTTAGCATACATATAAAGGAAATATACAACAGCTCCAAAAACAATCCAAGGAATTATAGACGCTATAACACTAACTAAAATAGTAATAGCTATGATAAATATAAAATAACCTATAAAAAGAGTTCCAGTATACATCCCAAGTGCTAAAGCTTCTTTTTTTGCAATACCTTCTGAATGTTTATATTTTCCAACCATAATTATTGAAAATAAAGCACAAAACACACACACTGCTCCAAAAAACAATAATCCAGTTACTTGATATACCTCTACACCTGATTTATAATCGGTCCCTACTTTTGTTTTAGAATATGTTAAGATTGAAATAATTGTATAAGCTAGCCAATATGAAAAAGTGCCATAGAAATACTTTATATCAAAAGTAATAGTACTTATTACTCCAGATAATCCTACAATCTGAAGCAAGCCAGCAGCACTTGCAATTACAAAAAAAATACTTCCAATTTTTGAGGATTCACTAAATGAAGTATAATAAAATAAGATAAAAGCAGCAAAACATGATAAAAAAGCTCCAAAAAGAGAGATTAAAATAAAAAGATTTGATCTAGCAATTGTTTTAATCCTCAAAGGTGCATCAAGTTTTGAAGAGGCAGGATAGAGAGCTAAATATTTTTTTAACACCAAAATGAAAATATAGAAGATAGGAATACCAACCATTAAAGTTGAACCAATACGAACATATTCTAAAAATGAAACCATATCTATCAAATTACCTCTGATAATAAAACTATAATACTTTTTTAGAAAAATTATAATTTTTTATCTAAAGTAATTTTCTAAATAGATGAATACTTCTGAAGCATACAAACCCTAAAATAAATGCCACAGATGCACCTAAAATAGCTGTGATATTTCTTACATAGGATAAATCTGTGAATGTTATATTCTCAAATTGTATAGTAAGTAATGCTTGATTTATAATAATAGCTGCCACACCCAAAAGAGCAACTGTTATTACATAAATTAGCATAATATTAGAAAACATTCCTCCAAATGATTTTTGATATTTTATAAGCAAAAAAAGAACAGAAAGAAACATACTAATCCATACCATTCCACTGACCATTTCTGCTCTCTCAAGAACATTTTCTGATACAAATGGCCATATCATAAACACCATAGAATCCAATGTGATGACACCAATCATGAGACCAAATACAATCTTTCGAAATTTTTCATCTCGCACAAATCCAGTACCAAATTTTTGTGCTGTTATTTCACTAGCTTTTATAAAAGATAACATCGCTAAAACTCCAGATATGGCAACAGGAAAACCAAAAATAATATTTTCAAAATCAGAAAGCGGTGGAAAAACTATGAATCGAAATAATATAAATAAAATTGCAATTTCAAAAAATATAATCCCTAAGATATTAAATCGAAAAATGTGTTTGTCTAATACAATGAATTCATAAATTGTCCACATAAGTAATGCAGCTGCAAATAAAATAGTAATAATAAATACTGCCAAAAAAACTGTATGAAGATCCATAATCTAAACATTATTCCTAAATAAATAAAAAACTATGTAGAACTTCAATTATATTACAAATTATAATTAATGATTCAAAATTGAAAGGATTATAAATAAGAAAATTGTATATGCTTTAAAATTACTAAAATTTTAATTTATAATTCTATCATACTTGAAAAAACAAATCACGCTCATATTTCTTTGAGAATATTAGATAATATTATTGTCTATACTGGTTTCAAAATTTGAACCTTTTTAATCTTTTTTTCTTTTCTATTATTAAAACATTTTTAAAATACTTCTACCATCTTAGCAAGCTTAAAAAATCCAAAGATAAATCCTATTGCCATGAAAAATCTTGTTATTAGCACAAATAAATATAAATCAATTGGTTCTAATATAAAATCAAAAAATAAGAATATACTACTTAGAAAACCAGTGATAATTGCAATATAGAGATATTGCCAACAAGAATTTTTTGTAATTTCAATAAAATTACGATAAACTGATTTATAATAATATATTGTAAATACCCAAAGGATTAATGAAACAAATACCATAATAGAAGCACTGAATCTTCGTGTTGCATAAAATGGGATTATTGCTGCAAGAATAATAAATAAAGGAGTTATAGATGCAAAAAATATTTTTTGAACTTTTTTGATTAATTTCTGATCTACATCCCCTATTCCCATATCCTTTGACATATATAGCACTGCAATTGGTAAGTAAAAATATCCAAAAATTGTAAATACATCTGAAATTAATTTTTGGATTTCATTTACATCTTTAGAAGAATATTCATCTAAACCAAATCCAATTCCACCAATTAAATGAATAGATGAAGAAATTAATTGAAGTAAAAGTGCAATTGAGAGATATTTGTATCCTTCTGTTGCGCCCTCTGTTTTTTTATAGATGGAATATGATATATAAAAAATAATAAATGATATTACCCACACAATTGCCATCGATATGACATAGGAAAAATCAATACTCATATTTCAAATATATGATACAAATACTTTAAATATTATAAAAAATTATAAAGAGTTTTATTATATAATGCCATATTATGGCAATAGATACTTCATATGTATTATCCTATTCGGTTTTAGCTATTATTGAATTTGGAGTTTTTTTTCTAAGCTTATTAGTTTATAAGAATACAAAAGGTGCATCTTTAGGATATAAAAAATGGGCAATAGGAACTTTTATATTATTGATATCTAGTATCCTGTTTATAACAGCTGCAACAGTATTTGAATGTAGTGAAGAAGTATCAAGCAATAAAAATGAACTTCACAAAATTATAATTGGTTCAATTACAGCAATAGGATATTTCTATATCCCTGTTGGTCTTCTTTACTTTTCCAAGGATTTAGGTGTTAGTAATTTTGATGAAGATTTAATTAAAAAAAGCCAAATTATATTTTTCAATGCTATTTTTTCAATAGCAATCTTGTATATAGTTCTATTTCCTTTTTTTAAGATTTTATCTATTGTGGGAGCAACTTTAAATTCAATTTATGCATTTGTATGGATTTTTGCAATATTTGAATATAAAGAACCATATCAAAAAATACTCAAAGGAACTAATTTTGGATGGACATTAATGTATATTGGGATGTTTGCAGGTCTTTTTAGTGAAATATTTAATGTACTTTTTTTTGTTATCCCAGAAGTTGAAATACTTCAAATTATATCTGAAATAATAATGGCTTTTGGATTTATTAGTGCATTCACAAAAATAGCAAAAATGGTAGAGGCAATTTAGAAGACAGATATTTTAAAGAAAAAAATTTCTATTTATTTTTTAAAATATTAATAGAAAGATCTTTATTTTATGTTATTTGAAGTTCACAAATATATATTTTATATTTAGTAGGGTATTCAATACTCTTTTTGTAATGAGATATTATCTTTGCATCAATAGATATATTTTATCTACTATCCTATCTATAGAGAAATTGATCTTTTCACAATTATCAAATAAAGTGAATTGATATAGGCTAGGAAAAAACAGTTTTAGAACAAGTTCTTAATTCGTTTATATTTTCA